>JANXSA010000024.1 GCA_025352915.1 Rhodospirillales bacterium
CTTGATTCCAAAAAATATGAAGGGTTCCAAGAGCCGCCGGCTTTGGAATCCTTCAATTCAAGGTCCAGGGGCTTGGCCCCTGGCGGGTCTGGGCAGAGCCCAGCCTTCCTTCCCCTTGCTGCCTCGATGCTACCGCTGCGCACCCAAGCGCGACAGCGGTTTCGGTTGGCTTTCGGCCGGCGCCCACCCGGTCAGCATTGCCAGCCGCAGCGTCGCCGCCACCCGCTCGTCCTGCTTCGGCAGCGCCGACAACGCCACCGGAAACAGCGCCCGCGGCGGGGTGCGCCGGTCGCGCAGCCGCACCGCGTTGCCCTCCCCGGCCGCGCGCAGGTCGCGCAACAGCTCCAGCGGATTGCGATAGGCGATCGCGATCCGGTCGGCATCCACCACCGGCAGCGCGAATCCCGCCCGCTGCAACAGCGCCGCGCCATCGCCCAGATCCGGAAACGGCGACACCCGCGGCGACGCCCCGCCGGCCACCATCGCTTCCGCCTCCATCAACGCCGCGCGTAGCTCGCCCAACGTCCCCAGCGCCGGCAGGCTGGCCAGGAACAACCCGTCCGGCTTCAACGCCATGCGCAACTGGATCAACGCCCCCGGCAGGTCGTTCACCCAGTGCAGCGACAGGTTCGCCACCACCAGGTCGAAACTCGCTGGCGCAAACGGCAGGAACTCCTCGTCCGCCGCCACCGCCACGCCGCCATTCACCGCCGCCATCGCCGGCGATAGGTCGCAACTAACGACCTCCATCCCGCGCGCCCGCAGCAACCGCGCCACCACCCCGCGCCCGCCGACATCCAACGCCGTCGTGAAGCGGTGCTTTGTGTCGTCCAGCCGGTCGAGCAGCCGCTCGGCCACCTCGCGCAGGATCGGCGCCGTCGTGCCCACGGTGGCGGCGGCGCGATCGCGATGCAGCCGCACGGCGCGGCGGTCAAAAACCAGCATGGAATCGCTCATGCCGCCCATGTGCGCTTCCCCAACGATAAAGCCAAGGCGTATGGTCCGCGCGGGTTCGAGGAGGAACACGATGCGCCGGATCGACGCCGCCACGCTGCGCACCTGGACAACCGACGGCCAGGAGCTGGCGCTGCTGGATGCACGGGAGGAGGGCGAGTTCGGCGCCAACCACCTCTTTTGGGCCGTACCCTGCCCTTATTCCCGTCGTGAACTGCGCGCCCCCGGCCTGCTGCCCCGGCGCGGCACCCGCGTCGTGGTCTGCGACGACGGCCGCGGGGTGGCCGAGAAACTGGCCAGCTATCTCGAAACCATCGGCTGCACCGACATCGCCGTGCTCGATGGCGGCACCAAGGCCTGGGAGGCCGCCGGCTACGTCCTGTTCAGCGGAGTCAACGTGCCGAGCAAGGCCTTCGGCGAGTGGGTCGAGCACCATTTCGGCACCGAGAGCGTCGACGCCCCGGAGCTGAATGCCTGGCTCGACGACGGCCGCGACATGGTCGTGCTGGACAGCCGCACCATCGAGGAATTCCGCCGTATGTCGATCCCGCGCGGCCAGTCGGTGCCGGGCGGCGAACTGGCCTACCGTATCACCGATATCGTGCCGAACCCCGACACGCTGATCGTGGTCAACTGCGCCGGCCGCACCCGCTCGATCCTCGGCGCCGAAAGCCTGCGCCAGGCCGGCGTGCCCAACCAGGTCGTCGCCCTGCGCAACGGCACCATGGGCTGGGAACTCGCCGGCCTCACCCCCGATCGCGGCCAACCCGCCGAGTTCACCCCCGGCCGGCCGAAGACCGCTAACCTCGCCCACAGTCGCGCCGAAAGCTTCGCCAACCGCTCCGGCGTGCGGGTGATCGACGCCGCCGCCCTGACCGCGATGGAAGCCGACCCCAGTCGCAGCCTGTATGTGCTCGACGTGCGCGATCCCACCGAGTACCGCACCGGCACACGTCCCGGCGCGCTTTCGGCCCCTGGCGGCCAGCTGGTCCAGGCGACCGACACCTGGATCGGCGTCCGTGGCGCCCGCATCGCGCTGATCGACGATGACGGCGTGCGCGCCCGCATGTCCGCCGCCTGGTTGCGCCAGATGGGCCATGCCGATGTCTTCGTCGTCGAAGGCGCGTTGGGCACCGCCCAGCCCGTCGCCGGACCCGTCCCCGCCGCCGCAACGGTCGACGCCGCGGCGCTGGACGCCCCCGGCACGGTGGTGATCGACCTGGCCCGCAGCATCGATTTCCGCGACGGCCACATCCCGGGCGCGATCTGGGGTGTGCGCGGCCGCCTCGGCCGGCTGCGCAGCGCCCTGGACGGTTCGTCCCAGGTGGTGATCACCTCGCCTGACGGCGTGCTGGCGGCCTATGCGGTGGCCGAACTGCAAACCATCGCCCCCGCCCCGGTGCGCGCCCTGGTCGGCGGCACCGATGCCTGGAAACAAGCCGGCCGCCCGCTCGACCGCGACCGCACCGTGCCGTCGGACGCCGAATGCATCGACTTCTACCTGCGCCCCTATGACCGCAACTCCGGCGTCGAGGAGGCGATGCAGGCCTACCTGTCATGGGAGATCGACCTGGTGCACGAGATCGAACGCGACGGCACGGTAAGCTTCGGCGCCTGACATGCGCGCGCTGGCGCATCTCGGCTGGCGCGCTGGCCATGTCGCGGCCCGCGCGGTGCTTAACGCCCTGCTGCCGCCGCACTGCCTGACCTGCGATACGCTGGTCGGCGGTCCCGGACAGCTTTGCCCCGACTGTTTCCGCGCCACCACCTTCATCTCCGCGCCGCATTGCCGGTCATGCGGCCGCGCCTTCCCACATGCCGCCCACACCAGCCTGGCCGTCTGCGACGATTGCGCCGCCGCCCCGCCGCCCTGGGGCGAGGCGCGTGCCGCCCTGACCTATGACACCCAGTCGCGTCAGCTGATCCTGCCGTTCAAGCACGCCGACCGGCCCGAGTTGGCCCATGCCCTGGCCCGCATGATGGCGCGCGCCGGCGCCGCCCTGCTGTCGCGCGCCGATTTGCTGGTGCCGGTGCCGCTGCATCGCTTCCGCTTGCTGGGCCGGCGCTACAATCAGTCCGCCCTGTTGGCCCAAAGCCTCCAGCGCCTGTCCGGCGTCCGCGCCGCGCCCGACGCCCTGCGCCGCACTCGCGCCACAAAATCGCTCGGCACGCTCTCCGCCGAGGCTCGCGCCCGCATGCTTGCCGGCGCCATCGCGGTGCGCCGCCCCGCCATTATCGCCGGCCGCCGCGTGCTGCTGGTTGACGACGTGCTGACCACCGGCGCCACCGCCCGCGACTGCACCCGCGCCCTGCTGGAAGCCGGCGCGGCCGGCGTGGATCTGCTCGTCGCCGCCCGCGCCGGCCGGTCGCAGACGGGCTAGGACCGGCTGACACCCGCAGGCTGAATTCAAGCCAAAAAAAGCCGCCCCGGGGATCCCCGGGGCGGCGTTTCCTGGTAGCGAGTGTAACGCTCAGCGCATCGGCGGCGCGTAGTGCAGCCCACCGGCGTTCCACAGCTTGTTGATGCCGCGGGGGATGCCGTACGGGGTGATGTTACGCTCCCACATCTCGCCGAAATTGCCGGCCTGCTTGATGGCGTTGTAGGCCCACT
>JANXSA010000041.1 GCA_025352915.1 Rhodospirillales bacterium
TCCAGGCCGCACAACAAACAACACCGCGCCGAAGCCGACCACCACCGCGACCCAGCGCTGCCACGGCACGCGCTCGCGCAGGAACATCACCGACAGCGCCAGCATCATCAGCGGCGCCGTCTGTCCGATCGCCACGGCCAGCGACAGCGGCATGTTGAACAGCGCGATCAGGTAGGTGAAGGTGCTGAGCACATCGAGCCCGGCCCGGCCGATGGTGCGCGGATCGAGCGCGTGATGCGCCTGGTGCCATTGCCGCGCCGCCGTCACCGCCAGCAAGACCCAGAGCGTGGCGAACACTCCGCGCACGCCAATCGTCTGCGCCGCCGGCAAACCTTCGCTCGCCAGCTTGATCATCGCGTCATTGACGATGAACCGCGCGATCGCGCCGAGCATGGCCAGTGCGCCGCGCAGGTTGTCGCGCCGGCGTTGTTCCGGGGTTTCCAACATTACCCCTTGGATAGCCCGCGCGCGCCGCGCGTGATAGGTGGGCGGCGCGGCGCATCGGCGCCGGGAGGAGACGAAACCGCATGGCACAAGCCCATATCAGGCAGGGCTTGGTGATTGTGGCCACGCTCGCCACCGCCTATGTCGCCAGCCACTTCTTTCGCGCCGCCAATGTCACCATCGGGCTCGACCTGATGCGCGACCTGGCGATCGGGCCCGAGGCGCTGGGCGCGCTGACCGGGGCGTTCTTCTTCGGTTTTGCGGCGATGCAGATCCCGTGCGGCTTCCTGTTCGACCGCTATGGCCCGCGCAAGACGGTGACCGGCATGCTGGTGCTGGCGAGTGTCGGGGGGGTGGTTTTCACCCTGGCGCCGGACTGGCCGACGCTGCTTGCCGGGCGGGTGCTGCTGGGCGCCGGGTTCGGGGTGATGCTGATCGGCAGCATGGTGGTGATCTCGCGCTGGTTCCCGCCGGACCGTTTTTCGACACTGACCTCGGTGGTGCTGTCGGTCGGGCTGCTGGGTAATCTCGCCGCCACCACGCCGCTGGCCTGGGGCACGGAGCAGGTCGGCTGGCGCGCGATCTTCGCCGCCGTGGTGATTTTCACCTTGCTGGCCACGATCGCCGTCTGGCTGGTGGTGCGCGACGCCCCGCCCGGCCATCCCTTCCTGGCGCGCAAGCCCGAGGCCCCGCGCGAAATGCTGCGCGGCCTGGGGCAGGCGCTGGCCCACCCCGCCATGCCCTATATCCTGGTGCTGAACTTCTGCAACTACGCCTGCACCTTCACCGTCCAGGGCCTGTGGGGCGGGCCGTATCTGCGCGAGGTGCACGGGCTCTCGGCGGTTGCTTCCGGCAACGTGTTGCTGGCGGCCGTCGTTGCGTATCAGTGCGGGATGCTGGTGATCGGGCCGTTGGACCGGGTGCTGGACACGCGCAAATGGATCGCGGTGGCCGGCACGGTGGCGGTGGCCTTGGTGCTCGCCACGCTCACCTTGGTGGACGCACCGCCGCTCTGGCTGGCGATCGGCGCGATGCTGGCAATCGGCTTCGTCAGCCCGGCCAGCACGATGATCATGGCGCATGGCAGGGCGATCTTCCCCGACCACCTGATCGGCCGTGGCATGGCGACGTTGAACACCAGCGTCATGCTGGGGGTTGCCTGCATGCAGAGCATCTCCGGCGTCATCCTCGGCGCCTTCACCCCGCTTGCCGATGGCAGCCGTTCAGACGTGGCCTATCGCACCCTGTTTGGGGTCATGTGCGTGGTGCTGGTGATCGCGGTTGCGGTCTATGCCCAGGTGGCCGACCGCAAGCCGAGCGACGAGATGCGGGCGCGCCAGAAGGCCGGCTAGGCCAGCGCCAGCTCCCGGTAGCCGCCGGCCACCACGGCATCACATTTCTTGCGATAGTCCGGCGCGGTGCCGCTGTAGCGCGCGATGATGCGCGTCTCCTTGCCGATGTTGCGGTTCACCCCGGTCATCCAGGAATCGACTTCGTTGGACAGCAAGCCGTGGCCGGCCGCCTTCACGTGGTCGGTCCATGCCTGCACCGCGGCGGGCGTCGCGTCGGCGCGGGTATGGCCATGGCGGCGCAGGAAATCGAGCAACCCGGTCACCCAATCGACATTGTATTCGATGCTGCGTGGCAGGTTGCCGAGCGCGGTGTGCGGGCCCATCAACATCATCATGTTGGGGAAGCCCTCGACCTGCACGCCGAGGAAGGTCTGCGGACCGTTGGCCCATTTGTCCTTCAGCAATTGTCCATCGGTGCCGCGGAAATCGATGCGGTCGAAGCTGCCGGTCAACGCGTCGAAGCCGGTGGCATAGATGATCATGTCGAACTCGAACGCCTCGGCGCTGGTGCGCAGGCCGCCGGCGGTGATCTGCTCGATCGGCGTTTCCTTGATGTCCACCAGGCGGACATTGGGTTGGTTGTAGACCTCGTAGTACCGCGTCTCCAGCGGTACCCGCCGCGTGCCGAAGCCGTGGTTTCGGGGGATCAGTTTATCGGCCACCGCCTGGTCGCGGACCCGGCCGCGGATCTTGCGCGCGACGAAATCGCTGAGCTCGGCGTTGGCTTCGCGGTTCATCAGGATGTCGCTGAAATTGCCCACCCAGATGCCGAAGCCTGGCTCGCCATAGAGCTTCTCCCAGAACGCCTCGCGCTCCTCCTTGGTTACATCGTAGGTGGCGCGAGGATCGGCGGTATGGATGAAGCCGCCGAAGGTCTGTTGGCAGCGTTCGAACAGGGCGGGATAGCCGGCGCGGATCGCCGCCATCTCCTCCTTGGGAATCTGCCGGTTCAGCAGCGGCGCGCACCAATTGGGGGTGCGCTGGAACACCGTCAGGCTGCCCGCGGTCTTGGCCACTTCCTGGATCGTCTGCACCCCGGTGGCGCCGGTGCCGATCACCGCCACGCGCTTGCCCTCGAAGCTGACGGGGTGTTTCGGCCAGGTCGCGGTGTAATAGGCCTCGCCCTGGAAGTCCGCGAGGCCGGGGATCACCGGCACCACCGGCGCCGAAAGCGGCCCGATCGCGGTGACCAGGAAGCGCGCGGTGAACGGGGTGCCATCGGTCAATGCCAGCTTCCACTGGCGCCCTGCCTCGTCCCAATGGGCGGAGGCCACCCGGCTGCCGAAGCGGATATCGCGCCGCAGGTCGAACTTGTCGGCGACATGGTTCAGATAGCGCTCGGTCTGCGGCTGCGGCGAAAAATGCTCGGTCCAGTCCCATTCCTCCAGCAATTCCTTCGACCAGGAATAGCCGTAGGAGTAGCTCTCGGAATCAAACCGTGCGCCGGGATAGCGGTTCCAGTACCACGTCCCGCCCACCCCGCTGCCGGCCTCCAGCACCAGCACTTTCATGCCTAGCTCGCGCAAGCGGTGCAGCTGATACAACCCGGACATGCCGGCGCCGATGATGATCGCGTCGTAGTCGGGCGTTTCGTTCCCGGGGCCGGGCATGGCAGATCCTCCCCTGTGATGGATGATGGGCGATGGGCCGCGCCTGGCGCCACAATGCCCACACACTATCCCACCGCACGACACAAGCCTACTGGCGACGCCGCCCCGGGCATCGTGCGGCACCTTGCTTTGGTCCCCTGCGGCGGCGCCGACCAATACGTTGACAGGACCACTATATGAACCTAGGTGGTCCGAACGCCGGTACAATACGGGGCCAGGGCGGGCCTCGTTCGCCTGCCTCAGCGCCCTGCCAACGCAGCGCCCAAGTGCCGCGGTATCTGCGTCCAACGGTCTTGTCCAATTCGCACAGCTGAGGGAGTACATCGGTGAAGAGGCTGTTGCTGCGCACCCTCGGCTGGTACTCGCGCTCCGAGCTTGAACGCGACCTCATCCGATTTCGGGTCGCGGCCTTCCTGTCCGGCTTCCTCGGACTTCTGCCGATCCCGCTGCGCCGCGTTCTGTTGCGACATCGTTCGGATAAGCACCAGGTCGGCGGCCACCTCTATGGGGACACCTACGGAAGGATCATGCGGCCGATGAAATACCGGCCGATCAAGTTGCTGGAGATCGGCATCGGCGGATATGACACCGCGATCGGCGGACGATCCCTGCTGGCGTGGCTCGAGTTCTTCCCGTTCGGTGCCATCGTCGCGTGCGACATCCAGGACAGGACCAGCCTGCGCAGCCGACGACTATCTGTCTATCAGTCCGACCAATCATCGAAGGATGATCTGCAACGTATCGCCCACGAACATGCCCCGTTCGATGTGATCATCGATGACGGGTCGCATTTGAACCGGCACCAAATTTTCACTTTTGGTGAAATGTTCGGTGCCCTGAAGGACGGTGGCACCTACATCATCGAGGATGTGCAAACATCGTACTGGCCAGGCGACGTGAGCGGCACGAATTGGGACGGCGCGCACCCGCATAGCTCCGCCTTTCCGTCCACCTGTGTCGGCCACTTCCTCGAAATGGCGAAATACCTGAACCACAGCGAATTCCTGTCGAATGAGGGTGCGTCCGCGACCATGCTCCTGGCGGCCCGCCAAATTCGCTCGATCACCTTCGAGCACAATCTGGTCATCATCCAGAAGGGACGCAACGAAACACCTTCCAACATCCTGCCGTCGCATCGAGCCGCGCCAGCCCCCGACACCCCGCCGCGAAGCGACGCCGGGAATCAATAGGAACAAGCACTTCTTTTTGAAAAAAGAAGCAAAAACTTTTATCCGTTAGTGCTCCCGCGCCGCACGGAACAGCGCGGCCAGCCGATACGCCCCATGCACCATCCGGCTGTATGGCAGCGCCACGAACAGCGCCAGCACGAAGCCCAGATGGATCGCCAGCGTGATCCCCATCGCCGGTGTCGAGCGCACCGCCAACAGCACCAGCCCGGTCACCGCCACCAGCAGCAACAGCACCAGCATGGCATAGTCGGCGCCGAGCAGTTTTTGCGATACCGGCGCGGGGTCGCCGACGATCTTCAGCCAGATCAACCCGCCGCAGCCGATCGTCATGCCGATGCCGCCGACGGTGCCCAGGATCACCGGCAGGC
>JANXSA010000047.1 GCA_025352915.1 Rhodospirillales bacterium
TAATGGATAGAAGTTTTTGCTTCTTTTTTCAAAAAGAAGAGCTTTCTTCCTTACCACGCAACACCGTCACTTCAGTCTGCGATCACGCCCGCGAGCGGTCGGTCGCTGCGCAACGCTGGCACCACGTCGCGCGCGAAAGTCTTCAGCGCCGCCCCGATCGCCTGGTGCATGTCGAGATAGCGATAGGTGCCCAGCCTTCCGCCGAAGATGACGCCGGTCTCCTGGGCGCACAGCGCGCGGTAGCCGTCGTACATGGCGCGGTCGCGCGCGGTGTTCACCGGGTAGTACGGCTCGTCGCCGCGCCCGGCGAAGCGGGAATATTCGCGGAAGATGGTGGTGCGGCCACTGTTATGCGGGCGTTCGGGATGCAGGTGGCGGAATTCGTGGATGCGGGTGAAGGGCACGGCTTCGTCGGCGTAGTTCATCACCGAGGTGCCCTGGAAATCCTCGGTGTCCAGCACCTCGCGCTCGAAATCCAGGGTGCGCCAGCCGAGATGGCCCAGGCGGTGGTCGAAGTAGCGGTCGACCGGCCCGGTGTAGATGATCGGCACGCCGGGGGGGATGCTGGCGCGGACGTCGAAGAAATCGACGCCGGTGAGCACGCGGATGTGATCGTGCGCGGCCATGCGTTCGAGCAGGCGGAAATAGCCGTCCTGCGGCAGGCCCTCGTAGGTGTCGCTGAAATAGCGGCTGTCGAAAGTGTAGCGCACCGGCAGGCGGGTGATGATGCTGGCCGGCAGGTCGCGCGGGTCGGTCTGCCACTGCTTGGCGGTGTAGCCGCGGATGAACGCCTCGTAGAGCGGACGGCCGATCAGCGAGATCGCCTGTTCCTCCAGGTTGGCGGGTGTGCGCCCGCCCAGCTCGGCGGCCTGTTCGGCCACCAGCGCGCGCGCCTCGGCGGGCGTGAAGGCGCGGTTGAAGAAGGCGCAAATGGTGCCGAGGTTGATCGGCATCGGGTAGATCCGGCCCTGGTGGTTGGTGAACACGAAATGGCGGTAATCGGTGAAGCGCGAGAATGTGTTGACGTAGTCCCAGACCTCGCGGCTGTTGGTGTGGAACAAATGCGAGCCATAGCGGTGCACCTCGACGCCGCTATCGGGGTCGATCTCGCTCCAGGCATTGCCGCCGATATGGTCGCGGCGGTCCAGCACGCAGACGCGGATGCCAAGCTGGCTGGCCGCGCGCTCGGCGATGGTCAGGCCGAAGAAGCCCGAACCGACGATGACGAGTTGGGCTTGTTCCAGTGCTTGAAGGTCCATTCAGCTGCCCACCGTTTCTATGATTAGGCCGACATCCAGGACCGGCGCCGTGCCGGGCGGTGGCACCGGCTGCGGCACGGCGGCGAAGTGCTGGCCGAGCACCAGTGATGTCGCCTCCAGCGAGCGCCAGTTACCCGCGTGACTGCGCAGTTCGAACACTCGCGTGCCAGCGCGGCAGAACAGCAGGTTGGCCAGCCCGGCGCCGTGCAGGCTGACGACGGTTTCGGCACGGCTGAGCAGGCCGGCGATTTCCTCGATGCCCGCCCGGCCGGGCTCCAGCGCCACGAAACCTGCGCGCAGCAAGCCGATCAAAAGCTCGCCGGTGTTGCTGAAATTTCGGCCCTGCAACGGGCCACGACCGCGGCGGTCGGCGATGTCGTCGAAGCGGTGCAGGAACACCTTTAGAGTGCCGCTGTCGCCGTCCAGCCCCCAGGCGCGCAGCGCCGCTGCACGCGCGTGACGCAGCCCGGCGAACGACATTGACCAGACCGGAGTGCGGTCTATCGTTGACTGCCGTCGCGCCAACACCAGTTGGCGGAGCCGCGCACCGCCAACATCGACCGCCGCCTCGACGGGATGGCCGAACGCGGCGGCGAACAGGCGGACCTGGTTGGGGAATTTCGGCCGGTGGCCGACGAGGAACCGGATGTCGGGGAATATCGCCTGCGCGCGTCGAAGCATCAGCGCATAGGGCCGCGTATCGTGCACGAAATGGCCGAAATTGTCCGAGCCCTGCACAGTGTCGATCATCAACACCGTCTCATCCACCACACGGCTCGGTGTGAGTTGTTTTTCGTCGAAGCCGACGGTGCCGCTGGCTTCGTCCCAATGCCCCTGCAGCCAGGATACGGTGCGCCAACCGGGAGGCATGTAATGGATCGCCTCGTTGATCAGCAACCCCTGCCAGACCACGCCGGCGCCGGGCACGATCATGGCGTCGTTCAGCACCACGAGGTCGTCTGGCATGTCGGCGATCCGCAGGCCGTCCGAGGCAATCTCGCGCTCGGCCGTGCGGCTGCCCGGGATGTACTGCACCGCAGGGTGGCGGATCAGATCGTCGAAGCTCGCAGGGCGGCAGCGCAGCCAGGACCCGACAACGGCGCTCATGCCCGCTTAATCCACTTGCTGGATGGTGATGGCGGGCCCAGCGATCTCGCCGGTGATCTCCTGCGGACGCACCACGATCTGGCCCGGACCGACCACCGCCGAAACCTCCCACAGGCGCGAATTCTGCGGCGAGCCCCGCACCTCGATGCGGTCATTCACCTTCAGCACTCCGAAGCCGTTGTCACTGTCAAGGATGGTCGACCGCGGGGCGAAGCTGATGCCGGTGCTGTTGACCGTCGCGCCGCCCTTGCGGCGGCTGATCTTGCCGTGCATGGCCACCACGATCGCATCGACATCCAGGAACGGCTCCTGGCCCGGCGCCGGCACCGGCTGCACCACCGCGCCGAAGCGATGGCCCAGCACCAGCGAGGTTGCCTCCAGCGAGCGCCAGTTGCCCTCATGGCTGCGCAGTTCGAACACCCGCGTGCCAGGGCGGCAGAACAGCAGGTTGGCCAACCCGGCGCCGTGCAGGCTGACAACGGTTTCGGCACGGCTGAGCAGGCTGGCGATCTCCTCGATGCCGGCCCGGCCGGGCTCCAGCGCCACGAAGCCCGCCCGCAACATGCCGATGAGCAGTTCATCGGTATTGGTAAAGTTGCGGCCGTACAGCAGGCCGCGGGCACGGCGGTCGGCAATGTCGTCGAAGCGGTGTAGGAATACCTTCAACGTGCCTCCGCCGCCATCCAGCCCCCAGGCACGCAGGGCGGCGGCGCGGGCATGGCGCAGCCCGGCGAAGGGCATCGACCAGGGCTCGCCGCCCATCATCGATTGCCGGCGCGCCAGCACCACCTGATTCAGCCAGGCGCCCTTTGTGTCGATCCGCGCTTCGAACGACTGGCCAAAGGCGGCGGCGAACAGGCGCTCCTGGTTGGGGAAGTGCAGCCGGGCGCCGTGAAAGCGCAGCGTCGGGAACAGCGCGCGGGCGCGTTGCAGGATCAGCGCATACGGCAGAGTGTCATGCACAAAATGACCGAAATTGGCCGCCCCCACCATCATGTCCAGCGGCAGGACCGGTTGTTCCAGCGTATGGGTCGGCGTCAACAGGCTGGTCGGCAGGTCGATGCTCTCGCTCTCGGCATCGTATTTGCCGGGCAGCCAGGACACGCTGCGCCAGTTGCCGGGCAGGTTCTGGATGGTGTCACCAACCCACAACCCCTGCCAGACGATCCCGGCGTTCGGCACCATCATGGCATCGCGCAACACCACCAGATCGTCCGGCGTGTCGGCGATGTTCAGGCCCACCACGGCGATCGTGCGTTCCGGCGGCCGGCTGGCGGGGATGTACTGCGCCGCGGGGTGGCGGGCGAGGTCGTCGAAGGTGACGTGACGGAAGCGCACCGTCGGACCGCTGGCGGTGGCGCTCATGCCACGATCCTGACGGCGGCCTGCTGATGGCTCGGCACCAGGCCGACATACTCGTAGGCGCGGCCGCTGGCCTGGATGAATTCGGCGAAGGCGCGGAATTCGTGCACCTCCCAGCCGGGGTAGTTGAAATACTCGTCGAACACCAAGATCGTGCCTGGCACGATCCGGTCGCGCAGCTGGCCCAGGATGGTCTGGGTGGAGCTGTATAGGTCGCAGTCGATATGCGCGAACGAGACCGGGCCGGGATGACCGTCGCAGAAGCCCGGCAGGGTGCGGTCGAACAGCCCGACCACCAGCTCCACATTGGGCCGCACCGCCGGCAGGGTGCTGCTGGCGAAAACGCCGCGCGGAAAGCCGGGGCGCCATGCCTCCGGCAGGCCGGCGAAGCTGTCGAAGCCGAACACGGTTTCCTGCAACCGCTCGGCGATGAAATTGATCGTGCGCGCGCTGGCGACGCCGAATTCCAGCACCAGGCCGGGGATGGTCCGCAGCCGGAGAGCGGCCTCTAGCAGCGCGGTATCGTTGCCGTGGCGGGCGGCGCGTTGCATCCGGCGCTGGGCATAGGCCGCCGAGGTCACGGCGGCGGTCAGGAAATCGATGCGGTCGATGTCGAATGAGTCCTGGCGGCGGCCGAACATCTCGCGCTCGACCGTCACGCGCACGAGCCGGGCGATCTCTTCTTCGGTCAGGGCACAATCTCCGCACGCGGCATGCGGGGCGTCATGCCAGACCCGATGGTATCACCGCGCGGCCCGCCCGATCAAACGACCGAACGGTTACCGCGCATCATTTCGCCCGCAGGAACACGCCAGTATCCGTACAAAACACTGCCCGCCCGGTGATCTGGGCGATCTGGTGCGCCTGGCCGGAATCACTCTCCACGAACAGGGTGCCGCCCATCACCTGGTAAACATCGGCTTTGTAGCGGCCATAAAGCTGGAGCCGCCGGCGGGTCTCGGCGTCGGGCAGGTTCAGCATGATCAGCTCGTCGAAGCGGATGTCGTGCCGGGCCAGCCATTCGGTGGTCTGCGCGCGGTATTTCTCCAGCCGCGAAGTGACGACGGCGCCGAGCTTGAAGGTGGGGCGCAGCTTCAGCGGCGCGTTGAGCACGTACTGCTCATACAGCCCGCCATCATTGCTGTTCTCCGGCGGCCCGTCGGGGCACAGCACGCCGTCCATGTCGCACAGATAGCCCTCGCTGATCGAGTGGTGCATCAGGTTCCACTCGAACACCCGCGGGCCCGGCACCATCTCGAAGGTGATGTCGGCGTCGGGCGGGTTGTGGCTGGAATTGAAGATGGCGAGGAAGGTGAAGCGATAACGCCCATCGGCCATCAGCTCGGCATGGCGCGCGCGGAAGCGGCGGATTGCCGCCCCGGTGTTCACCGTGTCATCCACCACCAGCCCGGAGATCGGCTCGCCATCGCGCGCGCGGCCCGCCAGCCGGTGATGCGCGCGGCTCCAGCGGTTGGTGTCGCGCTGCGCCAGTTCGCCGGCGGCGAGGTCGGCCAGCGAAACCAGCGGCAGGTTGAGATGCAGCGCCACCATCGCCGCCGGCATCAGCCCGCTGCGCGGCAAGCCAACGACGAAATCGTAGTTCTCGGACACCAGGTGCAGATGGCGCTTCACCACGTTGCTCAGCTCGGCGATCGTGCGCATGTGCAGCTTCTGCCCGAGCGACGGCATCACCGCATCGTTGGTGCGGCGCCAAAGGCTGCGCAGGTCGATGGCGGGGCTGTCCATGGGGCGCATTCATCCGGCGGTGAATCCAGCCGCCGTTGTGCCCCCAGACCATGCCCGGCCGCAATGGCCCACG
>JANXSA010000003.1 GCA_025352915.1 Rhodospirillales bacterium
GGCGAATTCGCGGGCGACGGCGTCGTTGGCCGGAACCGGTCCCAACTCGATGTCGCGGCGACGGGCGCGCCGATCGGCATCGAGGTCGGCGTCGCAACGGGCGCTGCGGCTGGCGATCTCCAGCCAGACGTGCAGCGGCAGAACCACGAACGGGGCGGCCCGGTCACGCCACAGGAACAGCGCATCGTTCCCACCAAGCCACCGCTCCAGTGTCCGAAAGCCATCACCGTCGCCGCGCGCCTTGACCTCAGCCTTCACCGCCGCAGCGCCGCGGACGTAGAGATCGACGTCGGCGCCGTTGCCGCGGTAGTGGGTCGCACCCGATAGCGGCACGCGCTCGGCGCGCAGTCCCGACTTCACGTGGATGTCGACGATGGCGCGCTCGCGGCGCAGGCCCTTGTCGCGTGATGGCTTACCCATGGCGATGCCTCCTGAGCGCGCCGAGTTCGGCGAGCAGGCGCTCGTCGACGGGGCGGTTGCTGAGCCGGGCGGAGAGGGCGACGGCGGACCAGTAGCGGGCCGGGATGCCGCGACGGCGCCAGGCGCGGACGGTGACCGCTTCGACGTCAAGCATCTCCGCGAGATCGGCGGCGCTGGGCCACAAAGCGATGACCGCGGCGAAGCTGGCGGGCGGTGGCGCCACGCGTTTGGAGGTTGTGGAAGCGGTTATTGTCGGCGCGCGGCGGGGGGATGTGTGCGTGCTCATGGCCGGAAAGGAACACAATGTAGCGGGACAAAACAAGACTTGTTTTAAAAAAATATTAGCGCTACACATTCCCGCAGAAAGCGCTACATAATGCATCGCATGGAATCGACATCAGACCGTCTCAAGCGCCTCCGCGAAGAAAAGGGTATCGGCAGTGGCGCCGAATTGGCCCGCCTCTCCGGCCTCCCCGAGGCCACTTATCGCGCCTATGAAAGTGGCCGGCGACCGCTGACGCCACGGGCAGCGCGGGAGATGGCGGCGCCGTTGGGCGTCACCTGGCAGACGCTGTTATTCGGCAAGGAGGCCGCGACACTTGAAGGTGTGGTGACCACCGCGGAACAGGCATCCGCTCTACTCGGCCAGCGTGCGAGCCGCAAGCCGGAGCCCGGCACCGTCCTGCCCGGTGGGGCGCTCACTGCCGAACTGGTGATGATGGCCGGCGATAGCTGGGCTCTGCTGCCGGTCTACGACGCCCGCGCCTCGGCGGGGCCGGGTCGGTCGATTGAGAGCGAGGCCATCCTCTACCGGATCGCGTTCCGCGAGGACTGGCTCCGCGCGGTCACGAATGCGCCGCTGGGTCAGTTGGCGGTCATTACCGTCGACGGCGATTCGATGGAACCGACGCTGCGCCAGGGCGATACGGTGCTGGTTGACTTCGGCCAGAAGCGGCCGCAACGGAAGGACGGCATCTACGTGATCCGCACTGATGGCGGGCTGCAGGTGAAGCGCCTTCAGGTCGAGGTGGCGGAGGGCACGCTCTCGATCCTGTCCGACAACAAGCAGTATGACCCCCAGCGCGGGGTCGGCCCGAATGATGTCGCGGTGGTCGGGCGGGTAATCTGGCTGGGGCGGCAGATCGGCTCCTGAGATAAAATGCATCGGATAAGCGGATTCTGACGTAGCGCTACAAAAACGCACTCCTCACGCGACGAAGAGATTTGTATTGTCGCGCGATGCGCCACGCCAGCAGCATCGACACCCGAGCCAACCCCCACCTCCCGCCACATCTCCGCGAGGTCTGCGCCATCCTGGCTCTGGGCATCCTGCGGCTGCGCAGCCGCACGTCCCAGGAATGTGCCGACTCCCCCGACCGGGCTCGGGAGCGTGGAGACATTCGCCTACACTCGAGCGCCCAACAGCGCCTCCATGCGAACCCAAAGAGAAAGGGAGTCGCATGACCACGCTAATCACCTCAATCCCCAAGGACACGGTCCTCACCCGGCTGGCCGCGCTGCACGCCATGCCAATCGCCGAGCTGAAGCAGCAGTGGCGTGACCTGTTCGGCAAGGAGGCACCGCCGCACAATCGCGCCTTCCTGCAGAGCCGGCTCGCTTACCGGGTCCAAGAACTCGCGTATGGTGGGCTGAAGCCCGAGACGTTGCGGCGGCTCGAGGCGATGGGCGAACAACTGGACGGCGGCAACATCACGCTGCGGCGCATCCGCAGCGACGACAAGCCGATCACCGGCACGAAGTTGATGCGGAACTACCAGGGCGTCGAGCACACGGTGACCGTCCGGGTGGACGGCTATGAGTGGGAGGGGCGGCCATATCGATCGCTGTCCGCGATCGCCCGCGCCATCACCAACACGCGTTGGAATGGCTGGACGTTTTTCGGATTGCATAACCGGCGGGGGGCAGCATGAGCCGCCGCCCGCAATCCACCGCGCCTGCCGCGCCGACGATGGTTCGAAAAATCCGCTGCGCCGTCTACACGCGGAAATCCACCGACGAGGGGCTGGAGAAGGAATTCAACAGCCTGGATGCACAGCGGGAGTCATGCGAGGCGTATATCGTCAGCCAACGCCCGGAAGGCTGGGTGCTGGTGCCGGACTACTACGACGATGGCGGGATTTCCGGCGGCACCCTGGAACGCCCGGCGCTGCAACGGCTGATCCGCGACATCGAAGCCGATCGTGTCGATGTGATCGTCTGTTATAAGATCGACAGGCTCAGCCGCTCATTGATGCAGTTCGCCAAGCTGGTCGAGACCTTCGACGCCCACAACGTGACCTTCGTGTCGATCACCCAGTCGTTCAACACGACAACGAGCATGGGTCGGCTGACGTTGAACATCCTGCTCAGCTTCGCCCAGTTCGAGCGCGAGGTGATCGGCGAGCGGGTGCGCGACAAGATCGCCGCCTCCAAGGCACGCGGCATGTGGATGGGCGGGCCCGTTCCGCTCGGCTATGAGGTCCGAGAGCGCAAGCTGGTGGTTAACGAGGCCGAGGCCCCGACCGTGCGGCGCGTGTTCGAGGGGTTTGCCGCCACCGGGTCGGCCACGCTGCTGGTGTCGGCACTGCATGCCGAGGGCCTACTGACCAGGACGGGCCGCCCGTTCGACAAAGGGGCGATCTACAAGACGCTGAATCTCCGTACGTACCTCGGTGTCGTGACCCATCAGGGAAAGGTCTACCCCGGCGAGCATCAGGCGATTGTGCCCCAGGAACTGTGGGACCGGGCGCACGACATGATGCGCGAGAGCCCGCGCGTCCGCGCCAACCAGTCTCGTCGCCAGACCCCGGCGCTGCTCCGTGGGTTGATCTTTGGGCCGGACGGCAGGGCGCTGTCGCCAACGCACACGCGGAAAAGGGGGAAGCTGTACACTTACTATGTCAGCCAGAGCGTGTTGAAGGGCACCGACGACGGCTGCGTGGTTCGCCGCATCTCCGCGGGGGAGATCGAGGCGGCGGTGATGGACCAGGTCAGCGCGCTGCTCCGGCAACCCGAGGTGGTGATCGGCACTTGGCGCATCGCACAGGTCGAGGCACCGGACCTGACCGAGGCCGAAACGCGCGAGGCGTTGGAGCAGCTCGATCCGCTGTGGGACGAATTGTTCCCGGCGGAGCAGGCGCGGATCGTGCGTAGCTTGGTGGAGCGGGTGGATGTCAGCCCCGCGGGCGCCGACATCCGGCTGCGGCTGGATGGGCTGGCGTGTCTGGTGCGCGATCTGCGGGCATCCCCAGTGCGGCAGGCCGCCTGATGTCGGCGAGCATCACGGTCCGGGTACCGATCACCCTTCGTAAGCGTGGTGGGCGAAGGTTGGTCGTAGCGTCGGACGGCGCGCCCTGGTCGCCGCCAAGGGCGCGGATCGACAGCACGCTGATCAAGGCGTTGGCACGAGCGCACCGGTGGAAGCGGATGCTGGACGAAGGCCGCTACGGCTCGATCACCGAGCTGGCGGCGGGGGAGAAGCTGGATCGGGGCTATCTGGGGAAGATCCTGATGCTGACGCTGCTGGCGCCGGATATCGTCGAGGCGATCATGAAGGGGCGGCAGCCGGCGGAACTCGGGGTGCACGTGCTGCGGGAGGGGTTTTCGGTGGAGTGGCGGGAGCAACGGGCCATGCTTGCCCCGGCAGCTTCCTGATGATCACGTCCCTACAGTGGCGTTGAGGAGCTCTTGATAATCCGTGTCTGTGGCCGCAGGTGGGCATAGAGCTTCTCGCATGAGGTTACGCTTTCTCTCGAGGAGCGCATGGAGGTTCTGATCGAAGGACCGCCGCCCCTCCGGGAGGATGGCGATTGGTAGGTACGTCGTTACCAACCGGGTCTGCCCAATTCGCACGGCGCGGCCATTGCATTGGTCTTCGACGGCTGGGTTCCACCATCGGCTAAGATGGATGACGTGGTTTGCACGGGTGAGCGTCAAGCCGACGCCTCCGGCCTTCGGCGACAGTATCATGACATCGAAGCCATCGGGGCCTTGCTGGAAGGCGTCAACCCTGGCCTGCCGCATCGCGCCGGGGACTAGCCCATTTATTATCAGAGGCAGGGACGACATCCGATATCGGCGCTGCAGTAAGCCCGCAACACGTGCTTGAATCGCCAAGTCTTCTACAAACAACAGCGCCCGCTCGCCTCGATCTTTGATCTCGTCAAGTTTGGCCATCGCCGTCTTTAATCGTGCCGATGCAGCCACAAATTCATCATCTGTGCCTAGCATATCAGGCTCAGGATGCAGACTAATGGCGCGGAGCCTCTGGAGTGCAGCCAGGACGGTTCCGCCCCGCCCGGCCGTCTTCAGATGTTCGATCGTCTCGGTATAAGCGGTCTGTTGAGGCAAAGGCATTTCCACCTCCAGTAACTCCACTCTGTGCGGTGGCAAGTCCGGCAACTGGTCTTCCTTCATCCGACGAAGGAGCAAGGCGGGGCACCCACCAATCGGACGATCGAGAAGTCTCTTTAGCTTCCGTAGCGCATCGATATCCGTGTTTCGCTCGTACCGGGCGCTGAACGTCTTGAGATCGTCGAGGTAAGCGGGATGAACGGTGTCGATGATGCACCACAGGTCTGCCAGGCGGTTCTCCACCGGCGTGCCAGTGAGTGCGATGCGAAAGTCAGGGTTCATCGCCTTTGCCGCATCAGTAAGCCGGATGCCCGGCGTCTTGATTTTCTGCGCTTCGTCGAACAGCAACACGGCAAACCGTACCTGCCCGAAGTCACGGTCGTAGTCGCGCAAGGTCTCGTAGGTCGTGAGGACCCAATCGGCCCGCCGAATTTCCTCCACGTCCAGGGTGGGGCGGCCGTCATCGGAATCATTGCGAAGCGCGCGCAACCCGGCTCCGTAGGCGCGCAGGCATTCTCCAAGGCCAGGCAGTGCAAGGTGTCGGTGGTGTTCCGCGCGCCAGTTTTCCAAGAGCCCTGTTGGGGCAACGATCAGCAATGGCGCGCGGGGAATATTGCCGCTGGTCATCCCATCGCGGATCCAAGTGAGGAACGCGAGAGCCTGGAGCGTCTTCCCCAGGCCCATATCGTCGGCCAGCAGTGTCCCAGGCCGCCCGGAACGCCATGAGTCCTGCAGCCATTGGAGTCCTTCGCGCTGATGCGGCTTCAACAGCGTCTCGACTGACTCTGGCAATTGGTCTGCCGGAGCAGGTCGAGGTACGAACCTGGCTTCCAGATCGACTTTCTCTTCGTTAGGCGCGATGATCAGAACCTCTGGGGGAGGCGCATCCCGACGGCGTGCGGCAGCTTCTTGATCACTTAGAGATGGGGCACGGTCGGACTGAATAATGCTTTCGAGTGCTCGAAGAGTGTCCTCGGTTGCCGGGACCTGAATTTCCCCCTGGTCGTCCTCGAAGGGCACGGACGGGACCCCGTTTGCCTTGGCATCACCCACCGCAGTGGCCAATGCCAACGCTTGGTCATGGGTCAGAGCCACCTTCCGGTCGCCGATGAAGAGCCCAGCTTCGCGTTGCTGACGCCCACGAGGCTCAGGCGTTCTCTTCGTACCGTCGCTGCCGAACCAGTCATTGGTTTCCAGGCTGATCCACGGCAGTACCCGGGGTTGCCATATCCCTAGACCGAGCACGCGGTCCGAATACGCCTGCGTTTCGCAAAAAACCCCCTCTATGACCGTAGGGTCCGTCTCGTCTCCGAGAGCCTCCCTGAGAAAGGCACGAGGGGCGGCTAGAAACGCGCGCCTGGTTGCCGCTGTTCCAGCTTGGACACGGCGAACTTCATCGAGAGCGCGCCGAAGCGGCGGCGCAACGACGACAAAGACCCCACGCGCGAGAGTATAGACCGAGCGCGCCGTGGCAAAGCGGTGGAACTGATCATTGCCGAATGCCTCCTGTTGCTCAGCGGGTAGCAACGGAATGGGATCGTCGGCTCCTGCCCGGTGAAGAACCGGGATTAGCCGTATTCCGTCACCTTCTCCCCGCAGGTCCAGGGAAAAAGCATCCGCCATCGAAATGGTGATGGTGCCAAGGACACCGGGAACTTCCGCGTATCCTTCGGTTTGCGCTCCAGGCAGCGTGTCTCTGAGTATGGAGATCGCTGAGAGGCGGGCAGCTTGGTCATCTGGTGCAGCACTGGCTAGGGCGTCGATCGCTTCGGCTACCGAGAACAACACATCTGGCACGCGTCGCCAGCCATCGCCTATTCGTAGCCAAGTTCCGACGCGGATAACGCCGACGAGGGGTTGGCCTGTGGGACGTCTCCATTGCAGCGTGGCTCTAAAATTCGCCTGTGTGATGAGCCCTGACGTGCGAATTTCAGCGACGGCATCTGCCACTGCGGGCAGGCCGAGCAACTCGGCTTGACGCGCGGACAGTTGGGAGATGGTCGAATGTTCGACGACGATGACTTCGCCCGCGGCCAATGCCTCATCATTGGCGATAAAGCGCTGTAGTAGGTCGAGGCCCGGCACCGCCTGCGCTGGTGCCTCAATTGACCATCGTTCAACGGGCAGATATCCATCTGGACCTTGGACCCGGAATTCTGTCCCCAGTGACGAAACATTAAATTCGAGTGCTGCGGTCACCGAGGATACCATTCCCTATGGGTCAGCTTGACACCGGCACGTCGCGCGAGAAGCTCCGCAGCGCTCCCCTGCCAATAACTACGATCAGAGCTGAAGTGTGTTAGTCCATCACCACTTAACTGGCCCTTTGAGCCATAGGTAATATTCGGAGGAAACGGAAGTCCAGGCCTCACGAGTTCGCTTCTCTCGTATTCCCTCTTGTAGAGTTTCGGAGCGGTCTGACCATCAGACATCCATGCCCTCAGCTTCCCACTATGGCTCCATTCGCACAATACAAGGGGTCCAACCATCATTAGAAGCACTGCGTGGTCAGGCTGCACTCCACTCGACCGGTTGAGCTGTGCGTACGCGCCACCCAGCTCACGTACGGCTCGCGCAGAGGCGTGAATGCGCGGACCGAGGGCAAGCCAGGCATCGAAGGGAATGTTCTTGCTGTTGCAGTGCTCCATACACGCGTTCCAGAAGGTTTTTCGCCATTTCCAATGGGCGTCATGGGCATGGTCTGAAATGAGGTCAAAAAATGCCTCAAGCGACGCTCTCGTCAGCCATCGCCGCACGAGTGCGACCGCTTCCTCGCCCGCCCCAATCCAGTTTGCTGGCCTTAGGCGAGGGTCACCCAGATACCGCAGAAGAAACTCCAGAACGTTTCGGCGTGTCGTGTCCGCCGGAGGTTGTGCGGCGCCGATCCAAGCCGAAACGAGCCCCGCGGCCATCGGTCCGCGTAGTTCCGGGAATCTCAGCCTGCCGTCGTTGACCAGAAAATCTGTACCGCGTTCCACGCTCGATTGCGCCCGATTGTCGCGCAACCGCGCGGGGAGTGCCCCAATCAGGTCAACCTGTACCGATTTGGCATAGCCGCCGGTGCCCCGGAGTGGATCGGCGAGCAAGGTGTGTTGAAGGACTTCAGCAACTGGCTCTGGACCATCTAGAAGCCATGTGGCGACGCGGAGCGGGCCGACTTTCGGCTCAAAAAAGCTCACCCGTCTTTGTGCGTCGCGCCACTGGTCCAAGCGCATGTCGTCATGCAGGGCCAGCAGAGCACGAATTCGCTCACCGCCTTTGGCGATGCCTGCCCCGTCCGGCGTGAAGCAGTTGATCCAAGCCTCGATGAGATTTATCAAGGTCCTCTGATGCTCAGTCGCCAACTGGTACACGTCATCGGCGATGTCCTTTACTGGGGCCAATGGAAATTCTCCGCTCCACAGAACCCAGGGGGCATCACGCAAATCCCGCCAATCGACACTCCTCGAGTCTTCCTTGCGGTACGCATCCAGGAGGCGACGGCGGAGCGCTTCAAGGATTGGTCCCTGTGGTGCCGTTGGTGCCGCTTCGGCGGCCCCCAGCCGAACTACAGCCTTCCTACTGGCAGATACCTCAGGCAGATCCGCCCGCCCAAGGCCAGCCTCAATTGCAGCCTTCAAGGCTTCCAGCGCGTCGATAGCATGCGTCATCTGACCGGCCCCAGCGCTCGAGAAATCTCTTCCCGGATCTTCTCCAATTCTGTCGATGACCGTGCAGACAAGACGAAACGAAGGTCAATCCGGCGATCGGCACCACAGTCATCCTTGCTGGCACAGGGCGTGTCTGGAAGCGGGCGGCGCTCTCCGTAGCCCGACACACCAAGAAGAGGTTGTTGATCCGTGTTGCGCAATCCATCCAGCGCCGGTTGCGACCGGCGCAGTTCCAAGAATACGGATAATGAGCGCTCAGCCGACAGGCGGTCGTTCTGGTCCTGCGACGCCAACCTGTCCAAAGCACCAAACCGCTGGCGGTCCGTGTGGCCCTCGACCAATACCGTCTCGAGGATGGCTTCTCGCTCCGCACAGCTACTTGCGAACGTGCCGGACGCGTAGCAAGGGAGTACTCGTGTCATGATCTCTGCGAGAGCCTGGACCGTCTGCCTGGCCCCTGCGCTCAGGACCGCGCTACCCGTTCCAAACAGCAGATCCCCAGACAAGCGAAGGATGCCCGACCGCTGGTCGACCTGTACCTTCACGCTACGGGACACGAGTTCTTGCTCGAGGTTCGTCAGTAGCCGGTTGCGGGCCGCAGTTCGGTCCTCGATGTCGCGTTGCAACTGCGCCATCGCTTGCCTCAGCAAGTCGCGAAGGCGCTCGTTCTCGGATTCCTTCGCATCAGCCCGAGTCTGCTGCTGACTGGCGCGCTCACTTTGGCGCACCGCCTCCTGTTGAGCGACCTGCGCAGCGCGTTCCTGTTCGTCGGCACGATCCTGGGCCTGCTTCGCAAGCCTTGCTTGAGCGTCCGCTCTGGCCTGGGCCTGTTCCGCCGCTTGGCTTGCTCGTTCGGCGTCGCGCACTGCCTCTTCGTACTTCTGGCGTTCAACCATCTGCGCCTGTTCGGCATCACGGAAATTCAGCGCAAACACGGTCAGCATCAGGATAAAAACGAACAATACGCCGACCATGAGGTCGCTGACCGAGGCGAAGTAGCCTTCTCCTCCATCGTCCTCCTGCGATGCCCGAATGCGTGCCATCAGGACTGGCGTCCTGTAGGCCGCGGTCCGGTCGGGCGCGGGCCCGTATCGAGGACTTCCTCCAGGCCCTTGATTGCGGCACCAAGCTGGGTGGCGGCCTTCGCAAGATTGTTGTCGGTCTCCTTCACAAAGGTGGCGATCTGTCGGGTGAACCCAATCAGGCCTGTCTGCATCTGTGTCAGCACGCCGGCCAGGTTCCGGTCGACGCCCTCGAAACGTCGGGCCGCCTCCTCGATGGACGTGGTCAGCTTCGAGGCATTGGCGTGCACCGCTTCGACCCGCTGCATCACACCCGCTACCTGCTCGATCAACAGCCGTGCCTGCTGGGCCGTCTCAGCAAGCGGTTGTGCCGCGGACCGTGTCAACTCGGCAGATGCCCGCAAGTCAGCTGCCGCCGCAGTGAGGGGACGTGCGGCACCGGATGTCGCGGCTTCGAGTTCACCAATGCGCGCCACAAGTCCCTGGAGGCGTTCGTCAATCTCAAGGGCGCTGCGCGCCAGTGTATCGGCCCGGCTGCCGATACTGCGTCCCGCCTCATCCATGCGGCCGCCGGCCGCCTCGCCACCTTCACGCAGCGCACCGCCTGCGGTCTGCCCCGCCTGGCGCAGGTCGTCTGCGGCCGCAGAAATGCTGCCCGCCAACGAGGAGCCAGCGGCGCCCAGACTCTCCCGCAGCGCCGTTGCGCCCGCTTGAGTACCGTCCCGAAGGGCGTCCCCCGCCTCTCCCATGGTCCCGCGCAATTGCACAAGCATGGCAACGAGTTCGGTGCGCATACCCTCGGTGGCGGAGGCAATGCGCTGTACGGCGTCCTCGGCGCCTTTGCCCAGCGTGCCACCCGTCTCGCTCGCAGAGCGTTGCAGAACCTCCCCAATGCGCGTGGCTGTGGCCTCGAAGCCCGACGCGGCGGCGCCGATGCGCTCTGCCAATGCGTCCAACGCAGCGCCGCCAGTGCGCCGGTTGTCCTCGGCAAGCGTCTTGAGCTCACTGACCATGAGCTCCAGTTGCTCCTGCAGCCGCCGGGTGCTGGCGCTCGCTTCCTCGCCCATCTTCCGCTCAAGTCCCTGGGCAGCCGAACCTAGTGTTTCGGCAACCGTGCGGGCCGACTGCTCGAACCCTCGGGCCGCCGCTTCGATC
>JANXSA010000008.1 GCA_025352915.1 Rhodospirillales bacterium
CGAGGATCCGGTATTGAGCATGTCCACCTTTCCGCGCGCCGAAAGCGGGACCACGCTCGACTCGTTGGCCGTAGCGGCGCCGCTGCCTGACGTTCTGCCGCCGATCAAGCCGCGGCGCGGCCTGACCGGCTACATCCGCAGTAATCCCGTCATGGCGATCGGCGGCTTCCTGCTGCTGGCCATGCTGTCCGCGGCGATCTTCGCGCCCTACCTGTGGACGGTTGACCCGACCGCCCTGGCGCCGGCGAAGCGCACGCGCGAGCCTTCGGAGCTGTACTGGTTCGGTACCGACATGCTGGGGCGAGACATCTATTCCCGCGTGCTCTATGGCGCCCGGGTCTCCATGCTGGTTGGCTTCTCGGTGGCCATCCTGTCCAGCATCATCGGACTGACCATCGGCCTCACCTCCGGCTTCGTGCGCTGGGCGGATGCCATCGTCATGCGCGTCATGGACGGCATGATGAGCATCCCGCCGATCCTGCTGGCCATCGCGCTGATGGCGCTGACCCGCGGCAGCGTGCAGAACGTCATCATCGCCATCACCATCGCGGAAATACCCCGCGTCTCCCGGCTGGTGCGCGGTGTGGTGCTGAGCCTGCGCGAGCAGCCGTATGTCGATGCGGCCGTGGCCTGCGGCACCCGTACGCCGACCATCATCTGGCGCCACATCCTGCCCAACACGCTGGCGCCGATCACGGTGCAGGCCACCTATATCTGCGCCTCCGCCATGATCACCGAAGCCATCCTCAGCTTCATTGGCGCCGGCACGCCGCCGATCATCCCGTCCTGGGGCAACATCATGGCCGAGGGCCGTGCGCTCTGGCAGGTGAAGCCCTATATCGTGTTTTTCCCTGCGGTCTTCCTCAGCATGACAGTGCTGGCGGTGAACCTGCTGGGTGATGGCCTGCGCGATGCGCTGGACCCCCGCATGGCGAAGAGGCTGTAAAGCGATGGCACTGCCCATGTCGCCGAGCGATGAGCCGCTCCTGGTTGTCGAGAATCTCCAGACGCATTTCCGCACGCCGGATGGCGTGAACCGGGCGGTGGATGGCGTCTCCTTCAGCGTCAATGCCGGCGAAACGCTGGCGATTGTTGGGGAAAGCGGCTGCGGCAAGTCCGTCACCGCCATGTCCATCCTGCGGCTGATCCCGGAGCCGCCCGGCAAGATCGCGGGTTCCATCCGCTTCCAGGGCAAGAACCTGCTGGAATACTCCGAGCCTGAGATGCGAAAGATCCGCGGCAACGAGATCAGCATGATCTTCCAGGAGCCGATGACCAGCCTGAACCCAGTGCTGACGGTCGGCCGGCAAATCGGTGAGACGCTGCGCCTGCACCAGGGGTTGAACGCCCGGCGGGCCGAAGACCGCGCCGTGGAGATGCTGAACCTTGTCGGCATTCCGGAAGCCAAGCGCCGCGTGCGGGAATATCCGCACCAGCTTTCCGGCGGCATGCGCCAGCGCGTGATGATCGCCATGGCGCTGGCCTGCAACCCGAAGCTGCTGATTGCCGACGAGCCGACCACCGCGCTCGATGTCACCATCCAGGCGCAGATCCTGGATTTGATGCGCGACCTGAAGCACCGCGTCGGCGCCGCCATCGTCCTCATCACGCATGATCTTGGCGTGGTGGCGGAAGTGGCGGAGCGGGTGGTGGTGATGTACGCCGGCCGCAAGGTTGAGGAAGCGCCGGTGCGGGAGCTGTTCGGCAACCCGCGCCACCCCTACACGCAGGGCCTGCTCGGCGCCGTGCCGAAGCTCGGCTCCTCCCTCACCGGCACCGAAACGCGCCTGGCCGAAATCCCCGGCCTGGTGCCCAGCCTCAAGCAGAAGATCCCCGGCTGCGTCTTCGCCAGCCGCTGCTCCAAGGCGACGGAGTTCTGCACCCAGGCCGCCCCGGCGCTGGAGCTGAAGTCGCCGGAGCATTGGGCCGCCTGCCACTACGCCGTAAAGGAAGGGGCGCTCGCCGCATGACTGCGCTGCTCGAAGTCATTGACCTGAAGAAGCACTTCCCTATCCGTGGCGGCTTCCTGGGCGGCACCACCGCGCATGTCTATGCGGTGGACGGCGTCTCCTTCAGCATTGAGAAGGGTGAGACCCTGTCGCTCGTGGGCGAATCCGGCTGCGGCAAGTCCACCGTCGGCAAGGCCATTCTGCGGCTGTTCGACCTCACCGGTGGCCAGGTGGTGCTGGACGGCCAGCGCATCGACGACATGCAGGCCAGCACGCTGCGGCCGTTGCGTCGGCGCATGCAGGTGGTGTTCCAGGACCCGTTCAGCAGCCTGAACCCGCGGATGCGGGTCAAGGACATCCTGGCCGAGCCAATCCGCAATTTCGGCCTGGCGAAGAACAGCCGGGACCTGGACGACCGCCTGGCCAAGCTGATGGACAAGGTCCAACTGCCGCGGGACGCGATCAACCGCTGGCCGCATGAGTTCTCCGGTGGCCAGCGCCAGCGCATCGGCATCGCCCGCGCCCTGGCGGCGGACCCGGACCTGATCATCTGCGACGAGGCGGTCTCCGCGCTCGACGTCTCGGTTAAGGCACAGATCGTCAACCTGCTGCAGGATTTGCAGAAGGAACTCGGCCTGGCGCTGCTGTTCATCAGCCACGACCTTGCCATCGTCGAGCACATGACGCATCGGGTTGCGGTGATGTACCTCGGCAAGATCGTCGAGGTGGCAACCAAGCGCGACCTGTTCTCGGCGCCGAAGCACCCCTATACCCAGGCGCTGCTGTCCGCCGTGCCGGTGCCGGTGCCGGGCGCCGCCCGCCAGCGTGTGATCCTGAAGGGCGACGTACCCAGCCCGATCAACCCACCCAAGGGCTGCCGCTTCCATACGCGCTGTCCCTACGCCTTCGACCGTTGCCGAACGGAGGAACCCCCGTTGCGGATGCTGGCCGGCGGTCACATGGCGGCCTGCCACCTGCACGACCGGCCGGATGCGGAGAATCCATTGGCCGGGGAGGCGGGTAAGGCGGTACTTCCGGCCTGACACTGTCGAAAGTAGCCGGACATGGCCGACCCGTTGATGCTGGAAGTCCGCGAGGTCCGCGGACCCTTTGGTCGCTTTTGCAAGGTGCTGTTCTGGGTGTTCCAGGCCATCACCATGCTGCTGATGCTGGGCACCTGCGCCTTCGTGACCCCCTTCCTCAGCGCCGAGGACCCCGAAGTGGTGCTGGGCGCCGGCATGTTCGGCGCCGTCGCCACGGCCTCGCTCTGGGTTATTTGGCCGCTCGGCAGCGTGGTGCTGGGCGTGCTGGCGCTGGTCACGCGCGGCCGTAAGCGGCTGATTCCGGCGCCGCTGGCCATGCGCCGGGCCGGCAGCGTACCCGACACGACCTGGGGGCCGCGCGGCTAGCGTCTGATCGTCGCCGGTGGCATCGCTGGCGGCGAGAATCAGCCGCTCGAACAACAACTAAGCAGAGATTCGCTGGTTCGCCAACGAACGAGGTTTGCGCTGGTGGTTGCGGGCGTGGACGGCTGCGTGGATGGCCTGGTCGAGCGCGTCGAGGTCCTTGAACGTCTGGTGGGCGAGATGATGCGCCTTGAGGTCGC
>JANXSA010000154.1 GCA_025352915.1 Rhodospirillales bacterium
CCGCGCCGCAGCGCCGCGATCGTCCCCAGCGTGACGGCCAGCACCGTGGCAATGGTAAACGCCACCCCGGTCAGGATGATGGTGTTGCCCAGCGCCGGCATCACGATATCCAGCACCGGCCGGTGCTGCATGCGCGAAAACCCGAGATCGCCCTGCAGCGCCGCCACCAGCCAGTTCCAGTAGCGGACGGGGATCGGCGTATCCACGCCATAGATTCTGCGAAGATGCGCCACGTCCTCCGGCGTCGCATCCGGGTTCGACGACAGCAACAGGTCCAGCGGATCGCCCGGCATCAATCCGATCAAGGCGAAGATCACGAATGACTTCACCACCAGCACCACGAACGCGCCGCCCGCCCGTCCGGCGAGGAAACTCAGCATCAGGCCGCTCCCTCAACCAACGGATGATGACACGCCGCCGAATGCCCCGCCGCGACCGCCTGCAACACCGGCACTACCTCGCGGCAAACCGCACTCGCGCGCGCGCATCGTGGGTGAAACGCACAGCCCGGCGGCGGCGCCATCGGGCTCGGAATATCCCCTTGCAATGCTCGCCCCGGCACCCGCCGGCCGGCGCCGATACGCGGCACACTGTCCAGCAGCGCCCGCGTATACGGATGCGCCGGGCGGGCAAACAGCGCCTCGCGCCCCGCCACCTCGACCACGCGCCCCAGGTACATCGCCGCCACCCGATCCGCCAGGTGATGCACGGCGGCCAGATCGTGGCTGATCAGCAGATAGGAAATCCCCACCCGCGCCCGCAACTCGCCCATCAGATTCAGGATCTGACTCTGGATCGACACATCCAACGCCGAGAGCGGCTCGTCGGCGATGATCACCCGCGGCCGCGGCGCCAAGGCCCGCGCGATCGCAATACGTTGCCGTTGCCCGCCGCTGAACTGATGCGGATAGCGGTTCGCCGCATCCCCCGGCAGCCCGACCAGCCCGAGCAACTCCGCCACCCGCTCGCGGTGTTCGGCGCGGCTGCCAATGCCATGGATGCGTAGCGGCTCAGCGATAATGTCGGCCACCGGCAGCCGCGGATCGAGCGAGCCGAACGGGTCCTGGAACACCATCTGCACCACGCGCCGCATTGCCTGAGTTTCGCGGCGCGTCATCGTGCTGGTATCGGTGCCTTCGAAACGGATCGTCCCGGCGCTATGCGCCACCAACCCCAGCAGCGCCCGCGCGAACGTCGTCTTGCCCGAGCCGCTCTCCCCCACCAGCGCCAGCGTCTCGCCGGGCAGCAACGCCAGGTCCACCTCGCTCACCGCCCGCACATAGCGACGCGCGGCGAACATCCCGGCGCTGACGCCGAAGCGAACGCTCAGCCCTTCGGCCTCCAGCAAGGCGTTCATGCCGCCGCCCGCACACACGCCACGTCATGCCCCTCTGCGACTGCCCGCAAGCCTGGCACCGCAACGGAACACTCCGCCGCCGCCAACGGACAGCGCGGCGAAAACGCACAGCCTGGCGCGCGAAACCGCAAATCCGGCACATTGCCCGCGATCACCGGCAAGACCTCCTGGCGCCGGCCGGGGTCAGGAATCGTCGCGATCAATCCCTTCGTGTAGGGATGCCCCGGCGAGCGCAACACATCCTGCGCCGGCCCGTGTTCCACCATGCGCCCGGCGTACATCACCATAATCTCGTCGGCCATCTCGCTGATCACGCCGAGGTTGTGGCTGATGAACAGCATCGCCATCCCCTCGTCGCGCTGCAGCTCCAGCAGCAAATCGAGGATTTGCGCCTGCACCGATACATCCAGCGCCGTCGTCGGCTCGTCGGCGATCAGTAATGCCGGGCGGCAGGCAATCGCCATTGCAATCATCACCCGCTGCCGCATCCCGCCCGACAGCTCATGCGGATACGCCCGCGCGCGCTGGTCCGGTGCCGCGATCCCCACCCGGTCCAGCAGCGCCACCGCCCGCCGCGCCGCCGCCCCTGGCGAGAACCCCTCATGCACCACCAGCATCTCGCCGATCTGCACGCCAACGGGCACCACCGGATTCAGCGCCGTCATCGGTTCCTGGAAAATCATCGCCATGCGCCGTCCGCGCAGCCCGCGCCGCTCCGGCTCGTTCATCGCCAGCAGATCGCGTCCCTCGAATTGCAGCGTGCCGCCCAACCGCGACGGGCTGGGCACCAGCCCCATCGCCGCCAGCGCCGTCATCGACTTGCCACAGCCGCTTTCGCCGACCACGCCCAGCGTCCGCCCAGCCTCCAGCCGGAACGACAACCCATCGACAATCCGCACCGGCCCAAGGTCAATCGTCAGCCCGTCGCTCAACAACAAAGGCTCGGCCATGCGGCTCCGGTCATATGATCGCCTGGCCGGAGGATGCCGCCGCCGCCGCACAAGAGCAAGGACAGGCTCGACAGCGCGGCTGGAAACATGGGCAAATGTGCACCGCGGTGACAAGAAGCGAAGGGTCTCAGGAATGCGCAACTCGATCGGCATTGCTTTAGCGGTGACCGCTCTGCTGGCCACCGCCACGCCCCCCGCCGCCGCCCAGCCGCGCGAACAGCTCACCATCGGCATGAGCGAATTTCCCGCCGACATGCACCCCTTCATCACCAACCTTCTCGTCCGCAACTACGTCCTCGGCGCCGCTCGCCGCAACGTCTTCCGCTTCGACGCCACCGGCCAGGTGATGTGCCAGCTCTGCACCGAAGTCCCCAGCCTCGCCAATGGCCGCGCCAAGCTCGTCACCAATCCCGACGGCAGCCCCGGCATGGAGGTCGACTTCACCCTGCGCGAGGGCCTGAAATGGGCCGACGGCGTCCCCCTCACCACCCGCGACATCGCGCTGGGCTATGAGGTGGAAAAAATCTTCGCCCCGCCCGCATCGGTCACCGGCGTCGACATCATCGACGCCCGCACCTATCGCGTCCGCCTGAAAACCCCGCGCTACGACTTCGACCGCCTCACCCCCGCGCCGATCGCCGAACACATCGAGGGCGCCACCTTCGCCAGCCGCAAGGACCCGCTCGATTACGGCCAGCGCTCCGCCTTCAACCGCGCGCCTGACACGGCCGGCTTATGGAACGGGCCGTTCCGTGTCACCGCCTTCAAGCCCAACGAATCCATCACCGTGGAGCGCAACCCCAACTGGCACGGCGCCAGCCCGCACTTCAACCGCGTGACCTTCCGCTACATCGAGAACACCGCGGCGCTGCAGGCCGCCCTGCTCGCCGGCGACATCGACACGGTCTACGGCCTCACCCTGGACCAGGCGCTCTCGCTGGAAAAACGCGAGGCCGCCCGCTTCGACATCGCCTTCATCCCGGCCCTGTCGACCAACTCACTCTACATCCAGCTCGACAACCCGATCATGGCCGACATCCGCGTCCGCCGCGCCATCATCCAATCGATCGACCGTCAAACCCTGGTCAACCGGCTCTACGAGGGCAAGGTCCCGGTTGCCCACTCGATCCTCTCCCCGGTCGAGAAAAGCCGCGATGCCAGCGTCAGGCAATGGAAATACGACCCCGCCGCCGCCCGCGTCCTGCTTGCCGAAGCCGGCTGGAAACCCGGCCCGGACGGCATCCTGGTCAAGCCCGACGGCACCCGCCTCTCCCTCGACCTCGCCCATTCCAGCGGCATCCGCGTCGTCGAACTGGTCGGCCAGGTCATCCAGTCCCAGCTCAAGGCCGTCGGCATCGAGATCGTCATCAAGTCCGAACCGGTCCGCATGCTGCTCGGCGAAACCGTCCGTAAGCGCCAGTTCAAAGCGCTATCGATGTTCAACTGGACGCCCGCCCCGGACGGCATTCCGTACTTCACCTACCACTCCACTCGCATCCCCGCGGCCGAGAACAGCTACGCCGGCACCAACTACATGGGCCTGCGCGACCCCGCGATGGACAAGCTGCTGGATGACGGCATCGCCGAACTCGACCCGGAGAAGCGTCAAATTATCTGGAACGGCATCCAAGGCTATATCGCCGACAACCTGCCGATCATCCCGCTGCACCACGGCACCAATATCTTCGTGACGCCAAAATGGCTCACCGGCCTGACCCCGATGCGCTCGACCGCCCTGCCGCCGCTGTGGATCGAGGAATGGCGGCCGCGCTGAGGCGGCAAGCAAGGCGGGGGCTTTGCCCCTCGACCCCACCAGGGTCCGAGACCCTGGACCTCAACCATGAAGGGCCTTCGGCTCAGGGGGG
>JANXSA010000093.1 GCA_025352915.1 Rhodospirillales bacterium
TCTGGTCGAGCGCTTCTTCCTCAAGCTCAAGCATTTCAGACGCATCGCGACACGATACGAACAAACGCCGAGAGCCTTCCTCTCAATGCTGTCCATCGTCAGCGCGTTCATCTGGACACGCTGAATGTCAACGCCATCTAGTTCGGCAAGCGTCTTCTCACCCTTGATCGCCGCCAACGCCACCTTCGCCTTGAAGCCCGGGCTATGCGTCCGTCGTGTTCGCTTCTTCATGTTCGCTCCTGATCCGCGGCAAAATCGTCGCTGCCAGGCAGGAAATCCACCTATCGGGCTGTCCGAATTTCCCGAGTCATTTCTAATTAACCGGTAAAAAATCCTATTGCCCTTAGCGGACGGTGGCGGAAGCCATGTCGATCTGCTATGCTTATTCAACAGGAGGGTCCCATGAAGAAATTTCTGGAAGTTTTGCGTTTGACATTGTCCATCGTCGCAAGCCCGCAGATAGCCGCCGCGGCAAGCAAGTGCTGCGATGCCCCCTGCTGCGAAGAGTAGGCTGCGAACTGTAGGCGGCCGACTCTAGCCGGCTGACGGTAGGTCGGCGCGTGCGGCGTCACCTCGTCCCATCAGCACTATCAGCAGCGCCACGCCGAGGAAGATCGAGGAACCGGCGATGTTGAAGGCGGGCCAGTGATAGCCGTCGGCGTGGAAGTCGAGAAAATCCGTCACGGCGCCATGGCGCAGCCGGTCCACAACATTGCCGAGTGCGCCGCCCGCAGCTAGGCTGATAGCGGCGCCTGTGGCGGACCTACGGTTAAGCCGCGTCCAGAAGATAAAGCGTGCAATGATGACGAACGCGAGCGCGAATGGCAGCCAGGGCGTAGCAGGATGATCGGCTGAGAGCAGGGCGTAGCAGGAATTGGCCACGGTTTGGAGGCCAAGTTCAGTCAGCCCAGGCTACGGGTCATCCAGTGTGAGAGCGTCGCTTACGGGGCCCAACTGCATCGGAACATTGTATGTGCGCGGTCTACATCAACAGGATTGCCTGCGCCGTTCCCCCCAACCAGGTGCACGACGCCTTCACGATGTTTGCCGAGCACCAAGTCCTTCAGGGGCGTGATTCCGTTACCTTTGCCCGCATGTCTGCCCGCAGCCACATCCATCGCCGTTGGTCGGTGCTGGAGCCGTCGCAGCCGGTCGGCAGCGGAACCACCTGCGGCTTCTACCGCTGGGGCGACGCCTTTCCGTCCACCCGGACCCGCATGCGGCGCTACGAAACCGCAGCACCAGCACTGGCCCAGGCGGCGCTCGACCGGCTCGGCATGGACGAGGAGGCACCGCGAGTCACGCATTTGATCCTCGCGAGCTGCACCGGCTTTGCCGCGCCCGGGCTCGATCATTGGATCGTCAACCGATACGGCATCCGCGGTAGCGTCGAGCGCAGCGTGATCGGCTTCATGGGATGCCAAGCGGCGATCAACGCGCTGAAGTTAGCCTGGCACATCGTGCGCAGCGATCCCGGCGCGCGGGTCGCGGTTGTTTGCCTCGAACTGTGTACGCTGCACCTGCAGGAAACCTCGGCGATCCAACAGCTGCTGTCGTTCCTGATCTTCGCCGACGGCTGCGCCACAGCGCTGGTCTCGTCCGAGCCGTCCGGGCTCAGAGTTGATGGCTTTTATGCCGCCCTGGTCCCACAGGCTGCCGACCAAATCACATGGCGCATAGGCGACACGGGCTTCGACATGACGCTGTCGGGTCTCCTGCCCCTCACGTTGGCGCATGCGCTGCCCGGGTGGAGCAACGCGATCCTTGGCGGCGTCGACCCCTCGGCCATAAACCTCTGGGCCATCCACCCCGGCGGACGCAGCATCCTCGACGCCGTCGTGCACGGGCTCGACCTCCCCGCGAAGGCGGTCGACGAAAGCCGCCAGGTGCTGCGCGACCATGGCAACATGTCCTCGGCCACCGTGATGTTCGTGCTGCGCGACATGATGGCGCATGCGCAGCCTGGCCAGACAGGATGCGCCATGGCGTTCGGCCCCGGTATCTCTGCCGAGACGATGCGCTTCGTGTGTGTCTGATGTCCGCCGGCTGGCTCCAGGCGCGCAGCACCCAGGCGGAGTGGATGGACGACCCGGCGCAGGGCGAGGCTGCGTTCCGCAGCGCACTGCGCGACCTTGAGTTGCTCAACCGCATCACCTTCGGCTACCGGCCGACCCTGCGCTGGTTGGACCGGCTTGTGGCGCGCACCGGTGTGACGAGGCTCTCGGTGCTGGATGTCGGCGCCGGTGGCGGCGACATGCTGCGCCGTGTCGCCCGCTGGGGTGCGGCCCGCGGGATCACGCTCGAACTCACCGGGCTGGACCGAAGCCCGGCTGCCGCAATCGCGGCACGCGACGCCGACACGCCCGGGACCTGGCTCACTGCCGACCTCTTCGACTTGTCCGCCGAAGCCCGTTTCGACGCGGTGGTTTCGTCCCTGTTCGTCCACCATCTGACGGACGACGATCTGGTTCGTTTCCTCCGCTGGATGGACAGGCATGCGCGCTGCGGCTGGCTAATCAGCGACATTCACCGCCACGCCATCCCCTGGTGCGCTCTGTGGGCCGGTACTCGGCTGCTCCGGCTCGACCCGATGGTGGTGCACGATTCCACTGTGTCCGTTGCACGGGCCTTCACCCAGGCCAATTGGCAGCAGCTGGTGGACGATGCAGGGGTGGCACCACGCATAACCTGGCATTTCCCCTTTCGCTGGGCGGTATCGCAGGAGTTGCCACCTTGAGCATCGCGGATGCCGAGGTCCTCATCGTCGGCGGCGGACCAGCCGGCGCCGCCTGCGCGATCCAGCTCGCTCGCGCGGGGCGGAGCGTCATTCTGGTGGAGCGCGAGGCCGGCCCGCGTGAGAAAGTCTGTGGTGAGTTCCTCGGCGCCGACGCCTTGGCGTGCCTCGCCATGCTGGGTCTCGATGTCGCAGCCCTCGGCGGCGTTCGGATCACCGAGGCCGGGATCGCGCGCGGCGCGGCTGATGCGAGCTTCTCGCTGCCTTTCGACGCCTGGGGCCTACCGCGTCGCGTGCTGGACGAGTCGCTGCTGCAAGCCGCCGCGGCGGCAGGCGTCATGCTGCGGCGGGGCGACCCCGCGCGTGCGGCAGCGCGGGAGGGCGATGCTTGGTGCCTTCGGCTGGCCAGCGGGGAGAGGCTTCAGGCACCACACCTCGCACTCGCCACCGGCAAGCATCCGCTTCGTGGCGTTCCCCGCGTCCGCTCACCGGAGGGTTGGATCGGTGCCAAGCTCCACCTGCGGCTGCGCGCGCCCCTGGCTCAGGTGGTGCTGCTGCCTGTCCATGGTGGCTATGCCGGCCTCCAGCCCAGCAGCGAGGGGCAGGCCAATCTCTGCGCCGCCCTGCCGTCCAGTCAGGGGGATTGCCTGCGCGACCCGCAGCGCTTCCTTGCCCTGGTCCGCGCTGGCGCGCCGCTTGCTGACGAATTGCTGGAGGGAGCAGAGGTCGCAATGCCGCGACTCCTTACCGTGGCCCGCGTGCCCTACGGCTTCGTGCACCGGGACGTCCCCGGCGCTGACTTGGCACTTTGGCGCATTGGTGACCAGTTTGCGGTCATCCCGTCATTCCTTGGTGATGGCATGGCGATGGCGCTGGCGGGAGGCATTGCGGCCGCCGCCTCCATTCTGTCAGGTGAAACTGCGCCCACCTTTCATGCGCGATGGCGCCGGCAGGTCGCCGGTCCAATGCGGATTGCCAAGCTCGCGGACCTCGTACTGCGGCGGACGCCCAGCATCTTCTCGGGGGTCATTGCTAGCTTGCCTGGTGTTGCACGCTGGGTAACCCAGCGCACGCGGGTGATCGGTAGGTGACCGCGTTCGGCGAAGGCACTACCTCTCTCTCTCGATCTCTTTCTCGGTGCAGGATGGATGAATTAGTCTGACCGCGGTCGCAGTCTTGCAGTGCACAATCGCCCAAGGCCGGCCTGGAGATTGGCGTCCTCGCTCATTTCTTAATTTCACAACGTGGTGAATTGGTGTCGGGTGGACGGCGTGCGCAGTTTCCGAGGCTAGCGCGGAACGGTTCGACCTATGCACCTTTGAACAATGGCACGAGTGCTTTCGGATTGACTGCACCGAGTCCGGCCTACCGAGAGAGGATTTTGCGATTCGGTGGCCCTTTCGTGGCAGCTGCTAGAGATTCGGTGCGGGGCAGGCGGACAACGAGGACTTCTCCGCCCGCCTGATTTTCTTTGTGTTTTGACCGGAGATTTC
>JANXSA010000016.1 GCA_025352915.1 Rhodospirillales bacterium
TGAGAATGACGGCCGGCAGTGGACGCTGACGCTGCGCGAGGGGCTGAAATTCCATGACGGCGAGCCGGTGCGCGGGCGCGACTGCGTGGCCAGCATCAAGCGGTTCGCGGCGCGCGATGCGTTTGGGCAGGCGCTGATGGCGGCGACGGATGAGCTGAGCGCGCCGGATGACCGGACAATCCGGTTCCGGCTGAACAAGGCGTTTCCGCTGTTGCCGAATGCGCTGGGCAAGACCGGCACGCCGATGCCCTGCATCATGCCGGAGCGCCTGGCGCAGACCGACCCGAACCGGCAGGTGACCGAGATGGTCGGGTCCGGGCCGTACCGGTTCAAGACCGATGAGCGGGTGGCGGGGTCGCGCGTTGTCTATGAGAAGTTCGCCGGCTACGTGCCGCGCCGCGATGGGCCGGCCACCTTCACCGCCGGGCCGAAGCTGGCGCATTTCGAGCGGGTGGAATGGCATGTCATCCCCGACAGTTCGACGGCGGTGAATGCGCTGGTCAACGGCGAAGTGGATTGGGTGCAGAATCCGGCGACCGACCTGCTGGGGGTGCTGCGGGCCAACGCGCGGTTGCAGATCAACCCCGATGTGATCGGCGGCATTTCGGTGATGCGGTTCAACTGTCTCCAGCCGCCGTTCGACAATCCGGCGCTGCGCCGGGCGTTGCTGGGTGCCATCGACCAGGCGGAGTTCATGACTGCCTCGGTGGGGGAGGACCGGAGCCTGTGGAAGGACGGCGTCGGGTTGTTCACGCCGGGGACGCCGCTGGCCAGTGCGGCCGGTCTGGAGCCGCTGGCTGGCCGGCGTGACCTGGCCTGGGTGCGGGCCGAGATTGTGGCTTCGGGCTATAAGGGCGAGCGGGTGGTGATGCTGGGGGCGGTCGATTATCCCGCCGCCAATGCGCGCGCGCTGGTGGGCGTGGACCTGTTCAAGCGGCTGGGGCTGAATGTGGATTACCAGGCGGTGGATTGGGGCACGACGATCCAGCGCCGCGCCAAGAAGGATCCGGTCGACAAGGGCGGCTGGAGCGTTTTCTTCACCGACCTGACCGGCACCAATAATTTCGACCCGGCGGCGCATCTGGGGCTCAGGGCAAATGGCGAGCGGGCGTGGTTCGGCTGGCCGGACAATCCGAAGATCGAGGCGATGCGGGCGGCGTGGTTCGACGCGCGCGGGGTGGACGAGCAGAAGGCGATCTGTGCGGAGCTTCAGGTGGAGTTCATGCGCGCGCCGGCGCATCTGCCGCTGGGGTGCAACTACGGACCGACGGCGTTCAACAGGGGCATCACCGGGGTGCGGATGGGGTTTCCGCAATTCTATGACGTGCGGCGGGTTTGAGTTCTAGCCACCAACGAAAGCATTGAATGTGATCATGGTGTAGGTGTCCTTCACGCCGGGCAGCGTTTGCAACTTTTCGGTGACAAACAGGCCGGTGTCCTGGGCGGGGGCGAGGTAGAACTTGCCGAGCAGGTCGTATTGGCCGGAGGTGGAGTGCAGCTCGGACAGTTCCTCGATCGAGTCCGCGGCGAGCTGCGCCACGCGATAGGCCTGGCCCATCTCGCATTTGATCATCACGTAGATTGCCCGCATGGCACCGGTGCCTCCTCGGATTGTGATGGCAGCATAGCGTGTCACCGGGCCGGCGCCAGCTTGGCGGCGTGCGTTTCGCGCAAAGCCGCGTGCTATGCTAACCCGCGTGTGGTGCGGGAACGTGCCGTTTGCGCAAGGCTTTTCGATGGAGACGTATCCGGTGAAGAATCTGACGCGCAAGAGGGTTCTGGTGACCGGGGGCGCCGGCTTCGTGGGGTCCCATCTATGCGAGCGGTTGGTGGCGCGCGGCGATGATGTGCTGTGCGTCGATAATTATTTCACCGGGCGCAAGGACAACATCTCGCACCTGTTGGGCCTGCCGAACTTCGAGGCGATGCGTCATGACGTGACAGTGCCGCTGCATGTCGAGGTGGACGAGATCTACAACCTCGCCTGTCCGGCATCCCCGGTGCATTACCAGAACGACCCGATCCAGACGACGCGGACCTCGGTGCTCGGCGCGCTGAACATGCTGGAACAGGCGCGGCGGCTGAAGGCGAAGGTGTTGCAGGCCTCGACCAGCGAGGTTTACGGCGACCCGACGGTGCACCCGCAAAGCGAGGAGTATCGCGGCAACGTCTCCACCACCGGGCCGCGCGCCTGTTACGACGAAGGCAAACGCTGTGCCGAGACGTTGTTCTTCGATTTTCACCGCCAGAACGCGGTACGGATCAAGGTGGTCAGGATCTTCAACACCTATGGCCCGCGCATGCACCCGGATGACGGGCGGGTGGTGTCGAACTTCATCATGCAGGCGCTGCGCGGCCAGGACATCACGCTGTACGGCGAGGGGACGCAGACGCGGTCGTTCTGTTTCGTTGACGACCTGGTGCAGGGGTTGCTCAGCATGATGGATAGCGGCGACGAGGTGATCGGGCCGGTGAACCTGGGCAACACCCACGAGATCGAGGTGCGTGAATTGGCGCAGCATGTGCTGGCGCTGACCGGGTCGTCATCCAAGCTGGTGTTCCGGCCGTTACCGCAGGATGACCCGTTGCAGCGTTGTCCGGATATCACGCGGGCGCGAACGGTGCTGGGGTGGGAACCGCGGGTGAAACTGCGCGACGGACTGGTGCAGACGATTGGGTATTTCCATCGGTTGTTGCGCGATGGCGGCGAGGATGCGGCGGCATTGGCGGTCGACGCCTGAGGGGGCGGAGGAAGGAAGGCCAGGGCTCTGCCCTCGACCCGCTGGGGCCTGAGGCCCCAGCCCCCCTCCAAGCCGAAGGCGCTTCATGGTTGAGGGTGCAGGGGTCTCG
>JANXSA010000017.1 GCA_025352915.1 Rhodospirillales bacterium
GCGACCTCAAGGCGCATCATCTCGCCCACCAGACGTTCAAGGACCTCGACGCGCTCGACCAGGCCATCCACGCAGCCGTCCACGCCCGCAACCACCAGCGCAAACCTCGTTCGTTGGCGAACCAGCGAATCTCTGCTTAGATCGGGATGCGTTGAGGCGGGATCGCCCAAAACGCTGAATCCTGCGATGTTCAAAATGCTGGAGCATGCCCCACGAGCGCAAGCGGACGCAGCGTGCTTTAGCGTCTGATCGTCGCTGGTGAAATCACCGGCGGCGTGAATCAGCCGCTCGAACACCAGCTAGAGTCTGTCGGACGCTTCCGCGAGCGTATGACAGGCTCTAGCGGGCGCACCCCGCGGTGCCGCCGAGAGGCAGTGATATATCAAGAAAGTTTGAAACCGTATCGTATATTATCTTCAATACTTGTATTGTGCCAACCAAGCAGTTTAGGGTTTCCTGGTTCGCGGCGCCTTGATGGCGCCATGGCATCAACCGCCTGGGGAATCCCCTGCCTTGAACGCCGCTACCTTACTGGCCTGGTTCAGGCTGCGTCGCGCCGGACGTGCGACGCCGCAGCGCCATCAGCGTGCCTGCCCGCCCCAGGCGGACGGCAGCCACCCCTGCTGAGCGCTGTCCAGGACCATCTGGACCTTCCTGTTTTGAGCACGGGCTGATTGCCTGCGGCTGGCGGCTGAGCTTCGGCCGCTGCTGCTGGCTGCTCGCTGCGCGACCCCGGCGCCGGCCTTCCGCGTGCCCGGCAGGCTGCCCCGCATGCGGGGCGGCAGGGGTCAGCTGCGCCCCGAGCCCGGCCGCTTTCCGGGCCGCGCCTCGCCAGGCGCCATTGCCTCGCCTGCTTCGGGCATGGGCCGTGCCTGGCTGCCTCCATCCAACCGCCACGCAAGGAACGTCAACCAATGGCTAACGGCAACGATGCTTTGAGCATCAACTTCGACAACGGCTTCGGCACCATCGGCAACGCCTACAACATCGACACCTCAGTCCTCGGCGAAGTTAAGCTGTCGGGCGTTTCCGCCATGATGGAATGGGCGACCGGCCCCTCCGCCGGCCATGGCTATGGCACCTATACGGTGGAAGCCAAGCTGACCGGCAACCAGCCCGGCCCCGCCATTGTCATGTGGCCGGGCGACAACCACTGGCCTGGCCAGGAAATAGATCTGGTGGAACTGTTGCCAAATGGCGGCGGGCAACAGTACAGCACGCTGCACTGGGACAATGGCGGTGACAGCTACATCGGCAAGATCTTCGACGACGTAAGCAACAATGCCTGGCACCAGTACCAGATGGTGTGGGAGCAGGGTAAGATAACCATCAACGTCGATGGCAAGACCCAGGCCACCTTCACCGGCCACGTGCCGACGGACTACGCCCATGGCGGCATGAACAACACCATCGGCTTCCTCAACACCAACGCCAATACGTCCATCTCGGTCAGCCAGGTGGACTACACGCCGTTGGGTGGCGGCGGCAGCAGCACGCCGGCGGTACGCGACGCCAACCCCTTCCCGGTGAACGCGGAGGTGGACTCCTTGAGCAAGCAGATGAAGGCCGATAGCAGCATCGACTGGGATACACTTGCGGCCACCGTCACGGCCAACTACTACGCCACGGGGTATTGGCACCTGTAGGACGAAAGGCGGCGAGGGTCTTCCCTCGCCGCCACTTCAACGAACGGCCGCTGCCGCGCGCTTCACCCAGCGGTGCGCGCCAAAGCGCGGACCAGACCGCCCATGGTGATGGTCACCATTGGAGCGGCCTCACGGTAAGAGGCTGCATGAGGCAGTGGCCGTATTGGGAGCTTCCCGACGGTTACTTCGGCAGATGCCTGGAAATATACGGCGGCAGGTTGAAGGCGCCGCAATGGATCTCCGGCGTCCAATACTCGGTGGTGCCGAGGATACCGGCGGCCTCGGCGCGCGCGCGTATCGTCGCCACGTCGTGCTGGCGCATCGTCGCGTCCTTCGCGGACCAGCCAAGCGTCATGAAGCCGCCGACATAGGTCGGCACCGCGGCGACATACGCATAGATGTCCGGGAAGACCTTGCCGCGGCGCAGGCTGGTCTCGCGCAACTCGTCGGCCTGCATGGCCGGCACGCCGCACTGGTTCACGATGACGCCACGGTCGCCGAGGATGCGGGCACAGTTTTCGTAGAACTCGTCGGTGAACAGCACTTCGCCGACGCCAATTGGGTCCGTGCTGTCCACGATGATGGCGTCGAAGCTGCCGCGTGGGGCCTTGCGGACGTAGTCGATGCCATCGCCGACGATGACGTTGCCGCGTGGGTTGGTCCAGGCGTCGCCGGCGATGTTCGGCATGTGCTCCTTGCACAGCCGGATGACCTCGCCGTCGATCTCGACCATCACGGCTTCCTGCACGCCCTTGTGCTGGAGCACGCGCTTCAGCACGCCACCGTCACCGGCGCCGATGATCTGCACGCGCTTGGCCGCGCCGTGCGCCAGCAGCGGCACATGGGTAATCATCTCCTGGTAGGAGAACTCGTCGCCCTCGGTGATCTGGATGACGCCGTCGAGCACCATCACCCGGCCATGGGTGTAGCTCTCGAAGATCACGATGTCCTGAAAATCGCTCTGCACCCGCGCGAGTTCGCGCTTCACCATGAAGCGCTGGCCCCATTCGGCGTAGAGCGATTCGTTGATCCAGCTATCGGTCGTCATTGCACTCATCCCAGGATCGTATGGGCGGATTCATGCTGCCAAGCCTACGGCCCTTTGGCAATCCGACCACCGAAAGAAGAAAGGCCGGACCCTAAGGCCCGGCCTTGGTTCCTTCGCGCTCGACCGTATGTCAGCCGACCATACCGCGCTTGTGCTCGTTCAGCTGGATGCTGCCGGGCTGGAACCCCTTCTTCAGCACCGGCAGGGCCAAGTAAGGGTTGCAGGCGCCACAAACGAAGATGTCCAGCGCGGCGTAGTCACGCTCCGGCCACGTGTGGATGGAGACATGGCTCTCGGCCAGCACCAGCACACCGGAGACGCCGGAATTCGGCCCGAAGTGGTGGAAGTGCCCATGCAGGATCGTCGCACCGGTGGCAATCGCCGCCTCGCGCAGCACCGCATCGATATGCTCGGGGTCGGCCAGGTTGGTGGCATCCCAGAGGTCGATGATCAGGTGCGTGCCGGCGAACTTCACGCCATCACGTACAACAAAATAGTCCTTCGCCCCCGGCGTGGAAGATTCGGACATCTGGGCTTCGCTCGGAAGATCCGAGACCATCCCCAGTGTGATGGAAGCGTCCATAGCAGGGCCCCTTTCGCACCAGCAGATGACCTTGGTGATCGGGTACCGATCAGGTCAACGGAGCGCGCATATGAGGCAGTGGACCCCATGGCGCAAGTGAATTAGCCCCCCCGCCTCAATATTTTTTCCCGCTACCCCCCGGGGGTGGCCGGTTCCCTACCGCGTAACCGGCGCGCCTGCCCGCAATGCCTCCAGCCTTCGCGGCAGGTTCCGGAAAAGCTGCTGTTCACGCGCCAATCTCGGCAGGTCCGCCAGGCCTTTCAGCGCCTCCGCGGTCAGGGCGCCGAAGCCTTCGGCCAGCGGCCCGGCCGGCAGCCGCGCCGCCTGGGGCCGCAGTGCTACCAGCCCGGCTTCATCCCCCGCCAGTACCAGCAGGGCCGCCTGGCGCAGCAGGGTGCGCTGCTGGTCCGCGTTCAGCGCCGCCGGCGCCGCCGGCAGCGCCGCCATCACGCGCGCACCCGCAGCGGCGGCGGCCGGCCAGTCCTGGGCTTCGGCCAGCAGTTCCGCCAGCGGAGCGGCGCCGGGCTGGCCGAGTGCCTCCAGCCCCTCCACCGCGCGGGCCAGGTTGCCGCGCCGGGC
>JANXSA010000139.1 GCA_025352915.1 Rhodospirillales bacterium
CCGGATCACGCGATTCTGGTCCAGCAGCGTCAGCTTGCCTTCCACTTCCAGCACGCGCTGGATCACGAACATCACGTCCGGGCGGCCGGCGTCGTACTCGTCGAACACCAGGGCGCAGGCATGCTGCAACGTCCAAGGCAGGATGCCCTCGCGGAATTCGGTGATCTGCTTGCCATCCTTCAGGACGATGGCGTCCTTGCCGATCAGGTCGATACGGCTGATGTGGCTGTCCAGGTTCACCCGGATGCACGGCCAGTTCAGCCGGGCGGCAACCTGTTCGATATGCGTCGATTTGCCGGTGCCATGGTAGCCCTGGATCATCACCCGGCGGTTGAAGGCAAAGCCCGCCACGATGGCGAGCGTGGTTTCCTTGTCGAAGCGATAAGTCGGATCGACATCCGGCACATGCTCGGTGCGCAGCGTGAACGCCGGCACCTGAAGGTCGGAATCGATTCCGAACACCTCGCGGGCATTGACGGTGGTGTCCGGCGCGTCGATCGCCGATGTCGGCGCAAGGCGGTCAGAGAGAGCGGCAACCTGGTTCATAGGCCAGCGATCCTGTGGTTTCCGGGATAGAATACGCCCGGGTTGCGGCGTTGTGTAGCCATGCGGGATGCAGTTATGCGGAGTGTAGCCATGCGGTCGCCGCCGGGCCAACCGGCGACATGACCAGCCCAGCTCAAATCGAAGCAATCAATCCGGCGCGCCGCGATCATCCCGCGGCCGCCATCCGTGGTTCAGGAGCGATCTTACCACGCAGCGCGGCATACGCCAGATTGATCGATTTCAACCGTTCCTCCGCCGCACGATCGCCGCCATTGGCATCCGGGTGGTGGCGCTTGGCCAGCGCGTGATAGCGCGCCTTCAGCTCGTCCATCGTCACCGGCCACCCCAGCCCGAGCGTCGCCAGCGGCTCGCGCAACTCGGCCGGCGTCTGCTCCGCCTGGTTGCGCCGCGGGCGTTCATGAAAGGCCGACAGGATCGACATCGGGTCATGCAATGCGGCATCCGGCAGCCCGGTGGCACCCAGCCGGCCCAGCGGCCAGGTCGGGCGCTGCCAGGAGGTATCGGAACGCAGTTGCGCCTCGATCTGGGCGGGCGACATGCCCTTGTAGAAATCCCATGACGCATTGTAGGCGCGCACATGATCCAGGCAGAACCACCAATACTGGTTCAACGTCTGGCGCGAGCGCGGCGCGCGATACCCGGCCGCCGCACCGCAGCCCGGCATCTCGCAGACACGGCCGGTCGCCCCGGGATCGGGCGCATAGGCCCGGGAACGGGGTACACGACGGGTCATGACGTGTTTTGTGGGCAAGTCCGCCGGCTTTGGGAAGGGGGATTCTCGCGCAGCGCCGATATGGCAGCCCCGATTGGCACAGCCAATTGCGCTACCGGGCCGGCTTCCCCACATATCTGCGCATGGAACCCCGCGCCGCCCGCATCGATGCCCTGCTCCGCCAACACCTTGCCCCGGCGCTGATCCGCGTCCAGGACGACAGCCAGCAACATGCCGGCCATGCCGGCGCCCGCCCCGGCGGCGAAACGCATTATTCCGTCCTGCTGGTGGCGGAAAGCTTCCACGGCCAGACCCGCATCGCCCGCTCGCGCGCCGTGCACGCGCTGCTCGAGCCGGAGTTCCAGGCCGGCCTGCACGCCCTGGCGCTGACCCTGCGCACGCCGGAGGAGCACGTGCGGATTGCCGGCGGCCTCACAGAATGAGCAACGAACGACACGTATGGCGTGCATCAATTCGCAAACCAAGTTTCTACAAGTAGACATTTTCAAAATTTGCCAGACTTGCGGTATCTACTTAGTCTGCATTCATTCACAAACGCGTGGCGGAGCCGATTTAGGGTGGTATCGGACCGGCGATTGGTCGCTAATCCGCCTCGCGTATCGGAAACATGACTTCGGGATGTGCCGGAACCAATCTATGCGGTTCGCATTCATTGCCCGGCATCCAAAAAGGAGGACACCATGGGCACCAGCCGCCTTGTCAATCGCAACGTGACGTCCACCAGCGGCCGCACCAGCATGCGCCTTGAACCCGAATTGTGGGCGGCGCTGGAGGAAATCTGCCACCGCGAGGGCATGACCCTTGCCGACCTGGTCAAATCAATCGAACAGCGCACCCGCCCAGGTGGCCGCACCAGCGCCGTGCGCGTCTTCGTGCTCACCTATTTCCGCAACGCGGGCAACGAGGACAGTCATCGCCGGGCGGGCCACGGCATGCTCGAACAACTGGCCGACACCCCGGAATCGCCCTGGCGCTCGGCGCAGCGCAACGGCAATTCGGCGTCTCCAGCCTAATTCAATCCGCCGCTACAGCCGGGGCGCGGTTCGCCGCGTCCCCGGTATACAAAAGCGGCCACCGCTTGCGCACCACCGCCCCGGCACTGGAATAGGCGAAACAGGTGTTCACCTGCGCCGTCGAGCCGGCTTCGTCGCCAGTTTCCGCCCGCAATACCACGCTGGGGTCCAGCCGCTGCGCTTCCGCCAGCGCCCGTGCGCGCGCCCGCTCCCGCACCGGCCACATCGTCTGGTGCGCCACCGTACCGATCTGTTGCAGCATCTCGCGGATATGGGTGCAGCCCAGCGGGCCGCGCAGCCGTTCATTCGCCGCCTTCAGGAACCCGGCCTTCAGCGCCAGGCCCACCAGCGCGCCCATGTTCTCCGCCCCGCCGCCGCAATTGGTATAGGGGCTGTGCAGCGTCACCGCCTCGCAGGCGACAATGTTCAGCCGGTCATCCACCGTCATCCGCACCAGCATCTCATGCAGCGGCCGGCCTGCGGGAATCTCGTCGCTGTCGTCATTGGCAAACGTATACGGCTTGGTGTCCACCAGCCGCGCATCCACGTCTAACAACCCGTCCTCGCGCAGAAAACCCTGCACCTCAATCCGGCGCGTATGCATCAGTTCGCGCTTCACCGGCTCGCTCAGTGCCATCGGCCCCACCTTGTTCATGCTGCACTGCAACAGGGCATAGCAGAGTGGCGGGAAGGCGCAAGCAGGCAGGGAAGAGTCTTCTTTTTGTGAACAAAAAGAAGCAAAAAAACTTCATCCATTTTGGCCGAGACTCGGTGACTGGCACCCGGCCAAATGGATAAAAGTTTTTTGGTTCTTTTTTTCAAAAAAGAACGCCTTCAAATCCCGCCATTAACATCAACTGTCGTACACGTCACAAAGCTGGCATCATCGCTGGCCAGGAACGCTACCACCGAGGCGATCTCCTCCGGCTCGCCGATCCGCCCCAGCGCGCTGGACAGCGCCCGCCTCCGCGCCCCGGCCGGCACCTGCGCCCCCATCGCGGTATCGATCAGCCCCGGCGCGATGGCGTTCACCCGAATGCCGTACTGGCCAAGCTGACGTCCCATGCTCTTGGTCATGTTGATCACTGCCGCCTTCGAAGCGCCGTATTCCACCGAGGTGCTGCCCAACTGCCCGGCCAGCGAGGCGGTGGCGATGATCGACCCGCCCTGCTTCTCGGCAATCAGCCGCTTAGCCACCCATTGCGCCGCGAAGTAGGGCGCCCGCAGGTTGATCGCCAGCACATCGTCGAACTGCGCCGCGGGCACATCGAGGAAACTGTCCGACGCCCGATAGATACCGGCATTGTTGAACAGCACCCGGATCAGCCCCTGCTCGGCCTCGATCACAGCGAAAACCTCGGCCATCCGGTCCAGATCGGTCATGTCGCACTGGTAGTACGGCCAGTTGCCGCTGCTGTCGGCGCCGATATCCACGCCCACGGCACGATAGCCATCCTGCGCCAGCCGGCGACAGGTCGCCGCTCCGATGCGGCCGTTCGACCCCGTGATGACGGCAACCTTGGTCATGGCGCTTCCCCGTTTCTGGTGACCGCCATGCTCACCCGATCCGCAGCACCACCACAAGGGCCGAGACGGTGAACACCGAGGCAATGGTCGACAGCAGGATCGTCGCCGAGGCGCCGGCCACGAAACGGTCGTATTCGCGGGCGAGCACGAAACAGTTGGCTGCACTCGGCAGGGCCGCCAGCAACAGCGCCGACTTTGCCCACATGTCGTCCATCCCGGGATAGAAGGCGAGCAACCCGAAGGCCAGCGCGGGCTGGAGGATCACCTTGCCGAAGGTAGCCAATCCGACCTCGCCCCAGTCGCGCGGAAATCCCTGGTCGCTGAGAAAATGCCCGATCGCGAACAGCGCACACGGCCCGGCCGCACTGGCCAGCAGGTCGAGAAACCGCTGCACCGGATCCGGCACCGGGATCGCCAAGGCGGACACCAGCATCCCCAGCACGACAGCCTGCATGATCGGGCTGCGCCCAACGGCGACCGCCACCCGTGCCAAGGCGGCACTGCGGGAAACCGGCGGGTTGTCGCCGCCGAACTCGACGATCACCAGCGCCAGGGTCAACAGCCCGGCCGCCCCCAGCACCACCGCCAGCGTTGCCGGCAAGGCGCCCTGCGGCCCGAACGCGGCGATGCACAACGGAATGCCCATATAGCCGACATTGCCGAACGCGGCGGCCAGGCCATGCAGGCTCATATGCGCCAGCCCCGCCCCGACGGCGATGCGCGCCGCCAGCATGCCGATCACGTAGGTCGCCAACATCGAACCGCCGAACACGATGGCAAAATCCAGGTTGACGATCTCGTCCAGCTTCACCCGCGCCAGTGCGGCGAACAGCATCGCCGGCAGCGCGAACCAGGTGACGAAGCCGTTCAGCGCCGTGGTGCCATGCTCCCCCAATAGCCGCAGCCGCCCGCCGAGCCAGCCAATGCCGACCAGCGCGAAAACCGGAAATGCAACCGTCAGGATCGCCTGCATCGCCTCAACCCGACTTGGCCGCCGGCATCACCAACTGCGTCTGGGTCACGATCGCCACCAGCCGGCCGTCCTCGCGCGTGATCCGGGTCTGCCAGATCATCGTCGTCCGCCCCCGGTGGATCGGCGTCGCTTCGCCGGTCAGCACCGCCCCGGTCGGCCCGGCAGCGATGAAGTTGGTCTTGCTCTCCATCGTCGTCGTTCCCGCCCCATCCGCCAGGTTCACCATGGTGCCAATCGCGCCCAACGTATCGGCAAACGCCATCAGCGCCCCGCCATGGATCACCCCGCCGCCATTGGTCAACTCCTCGCGCACCACCAACATCCCCACAATCCGGTCGAGTTCGGTCACGGTGAGTTCAACCCCCATCAGCCTGGCAAATCCCGGCAGCGAACCCTTGAGGCGGATGGCGGTCATGCGGCGAACTCCGGCAATACTGCGGCGCGCAGCATGGCGAGGCTTCACAAACCCGGCAATGCCACGTAGCATCTCGTTAGATGCAGGTGGCCCGCAAGGGCTGAAACGGGAACGCGACCGGCGGGGCATGCCCTGTCGCAGCGCGGCTGCCCTCGCAACTGTCGGCGGCGAGCCAGGTCCAAATTGCCATTGCCCCTCCAGAGGGAGGCGTGAGAAGGCGGACCCGGCGCAGGAGCATCCGCTCCTCTCACCGCGAGCCAGGAGACCGGCCGGCATCGAGACTGTGCGCGCGCAGCGGGCGAGGTGAACCGATGCAGCGGGAGAAAGACCCGTAGGCGACAGCCGTCCCTGTTCCGGACGCCCCTTTTGCAGGGGGCGCCTGCCTGGAGGCTCGTATGCGTCGACTTCTTCTGGCCACGGTGCTCGGCATCGCGGCCCTGCCCGCCCCGTCCTATGGACAGGGAACCACCCTGCCCGAAAGCGTGGTCACCGCCACCCGCATCCCCACCCTGGTCGACCGCATTCCCGCCGGCGTCACCGTCATCGACCGCGCCACCATCGAGGCGCGTGGCTACACCACCCTGGCCGAGGCGCTGTCCGCCGTGCCCGGCATGCGCATCGTGCAGTCCGGCGGCCCCGGCGCCAATGCCAGTGCCTTCACCCGCGGCACCAACTCCAACCACACCCTGGTGCTGCGCGATGGCATCCCGCTGAACGATCCCTCCGATCCCGGCGGGCTGTTCAATTTCGGCGTCGACACCCTGGCCGATGTCGAGCGCATTGAGATCGTGCGCGGCCCGATGTCCGGCATCTATGGCTCCGGCGCGATTGGCGGCGTGGTCAACCTGATCAGCCGCCGGGGCCGCGGCCCCGCCCAAGGCACCGTCAGCATCGCCGGTGGCTTGCCCGCCGCGGGCCAGGCGTCGGCCGGCCTGTCCGGCAGCGTCGGCCGCTTCGACTATAACCTCCGGGCCGAGGCGCGCGCCGAACGCGGCTTCGACAACACGCCGCGCCGCATGAGCGTGCATACCGGCGAGCGCGACGGCTATGAGGGGGCAACGGGGGCCATCGAACTCGGCGTATCGCCCACTGACAACATCCGCGTCTTCACCGGGCTGCGCGCTCGCACCGCCCGCTTCGGGCTCGATGATACCGGCTTCCCGGCCTTCGACAGCCGGCGCTACCATGGCCGGGACCAGAACGTGCAGGGACGCATCGGTGCCACCGGGCTGTTCTTTGACGGCGTGCTGGAATCCAGCCTCGTGCTGTCGCACACCAGTTCGTTCCGCCGCTATGTCCAGGGGCTGGAGGCCGCCGACCCGAACCAGGCCACCGCCAACACCCGCTATCGCGGCGAGCGCAGCGTGCTGCAATGGAACAACACGGTCCGCCTGCCCGACACCGGTCTGGCTGCGGACTCGTCGCTGCGCTTCAGCCTGGAACACATCGCCGATTCCGCCCGCACCTCGCTCGACCTCTCGTCGTTCGGGTTCCCGTACCGCAATTCGGTGCGCGCCTCGGCCACCAGCACGGCGGGGAATGCCGGCTTCCAGACCACGCTGT
>JANXSA010000194.1 GCA_025352915.1 Rhodospirillales bacterium
CCTGGTACTGGCCCTCGACATAGGTGGGATGCACCGCCTTGCCGGCGTCCTGGATCACGGTGTAGCGCACCACCTTCGTGCCGCCGGTCTCCGGATCGACCTCGACGTCGCAGATATGGGTTGCGAAGGACACGCCGGCACCATCGGCCACCAGCTCGCTGTGTCCGGCGATCGGCCCGCCGGTCTTCGGCGCCTTGGCGGCGATCTCGGCCATGGCGAGCGGGGCCAGGTTGTTGTGCTTCTCGCCCTGGGCGCGGGCCTGGCCATCCTCCCAGACAACCTCCTCGACCGGGATGTCCCACATCTTGGCGGCGCGCTCGCGCAGCGTCTTGATGGCGTTGCGCGCGGCCGAGATGGTCGCCATCGAGGAGGAGAAGGTGCCGCGGCTGCCGTCGGTCATGTCGTTGTAGCCGAGGCTGCTAGTGTCGCCGATAATGGCGTTGACCTCCTCGTAGGGGATGCCCAACTCCTCGGCCGCCACCAGCGACAGCGAGGCGCGCGAGCCGCCGACATCGACCGTGCCGACCGTGAGCGACACCGTGCCGTCGGGGGCGATGTTCAGGTCGGTGCAGGTCTGGCCGCCGAAGTTGAACCAGAAGCCGCAGGCAACCCCGCGTCCTTGGTTCTTGCCGAGCGGTGCGGCCATGTGCGCGTGCGCGCGCGCGGCCTGCAGCGTCGGCCCGATGCCGATCGGCCCGTAGACCGGGCCATAGGACGACTTGGTGCCGGCCGAGGCGGCGTTCTGGATGCGGAAATCGAGCGGGTCGCGGCCGAGCTGCTTGGCCAGCTCGTCCATCACGCTCTCCACCGCGAAGGCCGCCATCGGCGCCGAGGGGGCACGATACGCTGCCGTCTTCGGCCGGTTGACCAGCACCTCGTAGCCCACCGTCTTGACGTTCTTGAGGTCGTAGCAGGCAAAGGACGTCATGGCGCCGAGCAGCGCCCAGGGCCCGGTATAGGGGCCGCAGGTGAAGCGCAGTTCGGCCGAGGCGGCGGTGATGGTGCCATCCTTCTTCACGCCGATCTTGACGTCGATCGAGGTCGCGCTGGTCGGGCCCGAGGCGCGGAACACCTCCTCGCGCGTCATCACCAGCTTCACCGGCCAGCCTGCCTTGCGCGACAGCGCGAGCGCGACGGGCTCGGCCCAGACATGCGTCTTGCCGCCGAAGCCGCCGCCGATTTCCGAGGATGTGACGCGCAGCTTCGACACCTCGATGCCGAGCAGCTCGGCGCATTGTTGGCGGAAGACGAAATGCCCCTGGGTGCAGACCCACAGCTCGGCGGTACCGTCGGCATTCACCTTGGCCACGCAGGCATGCGGCTCGATATAGCCCTGGTGCGCCTGCTCGGTCTTGAACGAGCGCTCCAGGACGATGTCGGCATCCTTGAAGCCGGCCTCGACGTCGCCGTGGCCGAACTGGCTTCGGCTGGCGACGTTGGAGGGCGCGGTCGGCTTGGGCTCGACACCCTTGGTGAAGCAAGTCGCGTGCAGCAGCGGCGCCGTGGGCTTCATCGCCTCGTCGACGTCGGTCACGTGCGGCAGCACCTCGTACTCGACCTTGATGAGCGCCAGCGCCTCCTCGGCGGTCGCGTCATCGACGGCAGCCACCGCGGCCACGGCGTGGCCGTCGTAGAACGCCCTGGTGCGCGCCATGCAGTTGTCGAGGATGTCGAACAGATCAGAGCGACCGTTGGTCAGGTCCGGCAGGTCGGCGGCGGTAATCACCGCCTTCACCCCCCGAAGTGCCGCGGCCTTGGTGGTGTCGATCGACACGATGCGCGCATGGGCGTGCGGGCTGCGCAGGATGCGCCCCACAAGCTGTCCAGGCATATTGAAGTCCGCACCATAGCGGGCGCGTCCGGTCACTTTGTCGAACCCGTCCGGCCGCAGCGGGCGTGTGCCGACGGACTTGAACGTCTGACCAGTGTACTTCGGATCGAACACCATGGTCATGCTCCCTTGCTGCGGAGCGCAGAATGGGCTGGCACGGACCAGACGACAAGCCGACCGTGCAGCGAGGCACAACGACCCGCGGTAGCCTCGTGTCCCCGGCCCGCCACCCGCTCGAACTGACCTTCGCGGACTGTCGCTCCCAACCCTTCGACCGGGGGTGGGGGTTCAAGTACGGCACCCCGGAAAAATTCTTGTGCAGAATTGGTCGCATTCAACGACGCAGTGCGTGGTCGCGCTGCGTCAGAGTCGGCCAAGCGGCGGCGGAGTTCTCGGTTCAGTTCGGGCCGCTGCTGCGTGTGCTGGCCGAGGTTGGGGAGACGACGAGAGCACGGGTGCAGGTGGCGATCAACGATGCATATCTCACCATGAGGTTCGGGGCGTGGCTGGTTCTGTCGGGTGGGTTCCGGGTGGCGTGCGCGACTGCGTAAGGGGTACCATGACGGTGATGTGGTCCCCTACCGCTAGACAATGATGCCGTGGGGAGAAATGCTGTGATTGGCCGTTCCTATGGCTGGGTGGTGGCGTCCGCCGGCATCGTGATCACCTGTGAGGGCATGGGCCGTATGATGGCGTTCAGAGGGGATGCGGCATGACCGATGACGGGGCGATGCTGGAGGGGTTTCTCGACACGCTGTTGCCGGGCGACGATGTGTTCCCGGCAGCCATGGCGAGCGGCATGGTGTTGTTGGCGCGGGCACGCCTTGCGGGGCTGGAAGGACGTCTGAACGCGGCGTTGGTGGCACATGGCTGGGGCGGCGGCACGCCAGAGGTGGTTGTTGCCGCGGTCGAGGCTGCCGAGCCTGACCTGTTCGACGCCGTGCGGAAGGTGGCCTATCTCACCTATTACGAGCAGCCAGCGGTTGTTGCGGCGATCCGGGCGCTCGGCTTCGCTTATAACGACACCCCGCTGCCCGAGGGCTATCCAGCGGAGCGCTTCGATCCCGCAACGGACATGCCGCGCCATGGCCGCGGCGATTGGGTTGCCACCAGCGCGGTGGCGCGGGTTGACCTGTCGCGTGTCGACTTGCCCGGAATTGCGGAGAACCGATCATGAGCGCGCCCGATCATGCCGACATATTGGTGATCGGCGCCGGCGCCAGTGGGGCGATTATCAGCCTGGTGCTGGCGGAGCGCGGGCTGAACGTGGTGTGTCTGGACCAAGGCGGCTGGACCGCGCCGGCCGAGCATCCGCACTACGCGCAGGATTTCCAGTGGCAGCGCCAGAAAGAATGGAACCCCGAGCCCAGCGAGCGCCGGGCAGCGGCCGACTATCCCGTGCAGTCCAGCCAATCGCACCCGCTGATGTGGAACGGGGTGGGCGGATCCACCAACATATTTGGCGCGTTGTGGCCGCGTTTCCGCCCGTCGGATTTCCGCAAGGGGGTGGAGCACGGCCTGGCGCCGGACTGGCCGCTGACCTATGAGGACCTCGCCCCGTTCTATGACGCCAGCGACCGGCTGGTCGGGGTCAGCGGCCTGGCCGGCGATGCGGCGATGCCGCCAAAGCCGGCCTATCCCTGTGGACCATTGCCGGCGCGGGCCAGCGGGCGGGCGATCGCCGGCGGGTTCGAGCGGCTCGGTTGGCATTGGTGGCCGATGCCGGCGGCCATCATCTCGGAGAACTATGAGGGTCGGCCAGGCTGCAATGGCTGCGGCAATTGCGGGTCGGGCTGTCCGCGGGGATCGATGGCCAAGATGTCGCTGTCGGTCTGGCCGCGCGCGCTGGCGGCCGGGGTGGATCTGCGGGCGGGGGCCCGGGTGGAGCGGATCGAGACCGGGGCCGATGGGCGGGCCACTGGCGCTGTCTACATCGACCGCACCGGCACGCGCCGGCATCAGGGCGCTGATGTCGTGGTGCTGGCGGGCAATGGCGTGGGCAGTCCGCGGCTGTTGCTGATGTCGCACTCCGCCCGATTTTCGCGTGGGCTGGCCAATGGCAGCGATGCCGTCGGGCGCTATCTGATGCATCACACGCTGGTGGGGGCCACCATCTGGGTGGAGCCCCGCATCGACGGGCATATGGGCAATACCGGCGCGGTGATCAGCTGCGAGTTCGCCGAGACCGACGTGTCGCGCGGCTTCGTCAACGGTTTCAACTTCAACGTGGCCCGCGGCGGCGCGGCCGGGGTCAGCACGGTCGGCGCGCATTCCGGCCAGGCGGCCCCTTGGGGTGGGGCGCATCACGCCTGGTTCCGCCGCCATTTCGGCCACGCCTTCAACGCCTTTGCCATCGGCGATGACATTCCCCAGGCCAGCAATCGGATCACCCTGTCCACCAGCGAGCGGGACGGCGACGGGTTGCCGGCAGCGTCGCTGCATTACGTGCCGCACGAGAACGACTGGAAGATGATGGCCTATGGCGCCGATCGGTTGCGCGACCTTGCCAAATCCGTGGGCGCGTTCGATTTCGCGTTGAACGATTATCGCGATGCCGACGGCACCTATCGCACCCCGGCCTGGCACCTGTTGGGCACCTGCCGAATGGGCAGCGATCCCGCGAGCTCAGTGACGAACAAGTGGCACCAAACGTGGGAGGTGGCGAACCTGTTCGTGGTCGATGGCAGCAGCTTTCCTACGGGCGGCGTGGTCAACCCGACCAGCACGGTGTGCGCGCTGGCACTGCGGGCGGCGACCAACATCGCCGATTGCTTTGCCGAACTGCGTCGGGCGACGCGGTCACTGGCGGCGTAAGAATGACCTTTGCCGCTGAAGCGGCCACGGCGATCGCAATCTGTTGTTTCGGTATGATAGCGGCTAGCCTCAGCGGCATTGGCCGCGGTCCCACACGGCCGAGCGGAGCGAGATGGACAAGAAGAGCCTCAGCGAGCGGGACATCTGCACCCAGTTCATCACGCCGGCCGTTGTGGGCGCGGGGTGGGATCTGGCGCTGCAGGTGCGCGAGGAGGTTGGCTTCACCAAGGGCCGCATCATCGTTCGCGGTCGGCTGGTCACGAGAGGGCAGCCGAAGCGGGCCGACTATGTCCTCTACTTCAAGCCGAACATCCCGCTTGCCCTGATCGAGGCCAAGGACAACGCCCACAGTGTAGGCGCCGGGATGCAGCAGGCGCTCAGCTATGCCGCCACGCTCGACATTCCCTTCGTCTTCTCGTCAAACGGCGACGGCTTCGTCTTCCACGACCGGACAGGGCAGGCGGCCCAGACCGAGGAGACACTGGCGCTCGACGCTTTTCCGTCGCCCGCGGCGCTGTGGGCGCGCTATCGAGCCTGGAAGGGGCTCACGCCGGAAGCGGAGCAGGTGGTGCTACAGGACTACTACGACGACGGCTCCGGCAAGGCGCCGCGCTACTACCAGGTGAATGCGGTGAACGCCGCCATCGAGGCGATCGCCAAGGGGCAGGACCGGGTGCTGCTGGTCATGGCCACCGGTACTGGCAAGACTTACACCGCTTTCCAGATCATCTGGCGGCTGTGGAAGGCCGGGCGCAAGAAACGCATTCTGTTCCTGGCCGACCGCAACATCCTGATCGACCAGACCATGGTGAACGATTTTCGTCCGTTCGGCGGCGCCATGGCCAAGCTCAGCACCCAGGCTAAAACCATCGAGCGGGCTGATGGGACGACCGAGACGATCACCACGGCGCTCGACAGCAAGCGGCGCATCAATGCCGCTTACGAGGTCTATCTCGGCCTGTACCAAGCCATCACCGGCCCCGACGAGCGGCAGAAGCTCTACCGCGAGTTCTCGCCGGGCTTCTTCGACCTGATCGTGATCGACGAGTGCCACCGCGGCAGCGCGGCCGACGACGCCGCCTGGCGCGAGATCCTCGACTACTTCTCCGCCGCCACCCAGATCGGCCTCACCGCCACGCCGAAGGAGACGCAATACGTCTCCAACATCAACTACTTCGGCCCTCCGGTGTACTCCTACTCCCTGCGCGAGGGCATCCGCGACGGCTTTCTGGCGCCCTACAAGGTCATCAAGGTCCATATCGACCGCGACGTGGCCGGCTACCGTCCGGAGCAAGGGACCGTGGACCGCGACGGCAACGTAGTCGAAGATCGCATCTACAACACCAAGGATTTCGACCGCACGCTGGTGCTGGACGACCGCACAAAGCTGGTCGCGCGCAAGGTGTCGGACTTCCTGAAGGAAAGCGGCGACCGGTTCCAGAAAACCATCGTCTTTTGCGTCGACGAGGAGCATGCCGACCGCATGCGCCAGGCGTTGATCAACGAGAACGCCGACCTGTGCGCCGCCAACCACCGCTATGTCATGCGCATCACCGGCAGTGACATGGCCGGCCAAGCCGAACTCGGCAACTTCATCGACCCGGAGGCGAGCCACCCGGTCATCGTCACCACCTCGCGCCTGCTCTCCACCGGCGTCGATGCGCAGACCTGCCGGCTGATCGTGCTCGACCGCGCCGTGGGCTCGATGACCGAGTTCAAGCAGATCGTCGGCCGCGGCACCCGCGTGCATGAGGATACCCGCAAATTCTACTTCAACCTGATGGATTTTCGTGGTGCCACCAACCACTTCGCCGACCCCACCTTTGACGGCGAGCCGGTGCAGATCTACGAGCCCGGCGCCGACGATCCGATCGTTCCGCCGGATGACGTGCCTCCGGGCGCCGCCGACGACGACCCGATCCCGCCAGAACCCGGCCCCGACGAAGTGGTCGTGGACGGCCAGCCGCCTGACATCGCGCTGCGGCCCAGTGGCGAGCGCCAGCGCAAGGTCTATGTCGATGGCGTTTCGGCCACGATCGTTGCCGAGCGGGTGGAGTATCTCGACGAAGCCGGCCGCCTCGTCACCGAAAGCCTGCGCGACTTCACCCGCAAGGCGCTGCGCAGCCGCTTCGCCAGCCTCGACGACTTCCTGCGGCGCTGGAAGGGCGCGGAGCGCAAGCAGGCGGTGCTCGACGAACTTGCCGCCGGTGGCCTGCCGCTGGACCAGGTCGCGGCGGAGTTGAACCGCGATCTCGATCCGTTCGACCTTGTTTGCCACATCGCCTTTGATCGCCCACCCCTCACGCGCCGCGAGCGGGTGGACAACGTCCGAAAACGCGATGCTTTCACGCGCTACGGCGATCAGGCGCGCGCTGTGCTGGAGGCGCTGCTCATCAAGTATGCCGATGAAGGCGTGCTCAATCTCGACGACACCAACGTCTTGCGCATTGCCCCCTTCACCGCACTGGGCACGCCGGTGCAGCTTGTGCGCGCCTTTGGGGGAAAGGAGGGCTTCGAGCGCGCAGTGCGCGATCTGCAAACGGTTCTTTATGAGGATGTTGGCTGATGCCCGTGACGATGATCGACGGCTGCCTTGCCATAGTGCACCTGGAACTGCGGCCGGAAGAAATACTTTCACTGCTCGAACGCCATGCCTGCAAATTTGCTGGCGCACCGAAGCTTGAAGAATGTGGACGGCGTCTCATCGCAGCCGATTTCCCCGGCGAGGCTTCGGCAGCGTTCGTCATGGCTGTGTGCAAATGGGGCAACGGGCAACGTAACGCTGACCGTGTCATTGAGTTAAACGAGGAGCGCGAGATATCGCAGGCTCTTCGCGAAGGGCTGGCAATGGCAATGGATGGTCAGGTTTCGGCAGGCATTGAACGCATTGGGTGTTTGAAGAGGCTCGGGCAGTCGTTTGCATCGAAACAACTACGGTTCCTCGCCCCCGATCGCGCGGTGATCCTCGATTCTGTGATCCGTAGCAGGATTGGATACACGGAGACCAAGGCAGGCTACGATCAGTTCCTTGGAGAGGTAACTGAGCTCCTGCGAAAAGTTCGAGGTTCAGTATTGCTGGCCGCTGATTTCCGGCACGGACTGAGGGTGTGCGATATCGAAGCCGCGATCTACGCAAAGCTTCAGGGCTACTGAGCATGTCCGTCCGCACCACCGTCAAATCCATCCAGGACATTATGCGCCAGGACAGCGGCGTCGATGGCGACGCCCAGCGCATCAGCCAGCTCTGCTGGATGTTCTTCCTCAAGATCATCGATGATCAGGACCAGGAGCTGGAGATGCTCCAATCCGGCTACCGCTCGCCCATCCCGCCCGCCCTGCAATGGCGCGCCTGGGCCGCCGACCCCGAGGGCATCACCGGCGATGACCTGCTGGGCTTCGTCAACACAAGCCTGTTCCCCGAATTGAAGAACCTGCCGCCCACCGGCCTGGCGGGCGACCGCCGCCGGGTGGTGCGCGACGTGTTCGAGGACGCCTACAACTACATGAAGTCCGGCCAGTTGATGCGCCAGGTGGTCAACCGCATCTCCGGCGTGGACTTCAACAACCTCGCCGAGCGCCAGCATTTCGGCGACATCTACGAACAGGTGCTGAACGACCTGCAATCCGCGGGCAACGCCGGCGAGTACTACACCCCGCGCGCCGTCACCGCCTTCATGGTCGACCGCATCGACCCGCGCCCCGGCGAGGTGCTGTTCGACCCCGCCTGCGGCACCGGCGGCTTCCTCACCTGTTCGCTGCGCCACATGCGCGAGAAATACGTGAAGCGGCCCGAGGACGAGGCGACCATGCAGAAGGCTCTGCGCGCGGTCGAGAAGAAGCCGCTGCCGCACATGCTCTGCGTCACCAACATGCTGTTGCACGGCGTGGAGGACCCCGGCTTCGTGCGCCACGACAACACCCTGGCCCGCCCGTATATCAGCTACACCCAGTCCGACCGGGTGGACATCGTGCTGACCAACCCGCCCTTCGGCGGGCGCGAGGAAGACGGCATCGAGAGCAATTTCCCGACGCATTTCCGCACCCGCGAAACCGCCGATTTGTTCCTCGCCCTGATCATCCGCCTGTTGAAACCCAGGGGCCGCGCCGCCGTGGTGCTGCCCGACGGCTCGCTGTTCGGCGAGGGCGTGAAGACGCGGCTGAAGGAGCACCTGATGGAGGAGTGCAACCTGCACACCATCGTCCGCCTGCCCAACTCGGTCTTCCGCCCCTACGCTTCCATCGGCACCAACCTGCTGTTCTTCGAGAAAGGCACCCCCACCGCCGAAACGTGGTTCTGGGAACATCAGGTGCCGGCGGGCCAAAAGGCCTATTCCATGACCCGCCCGATCCGCTTCGAGCACCTGGCCGACTGCGCCGCCTGGTGGGGCGGGACCACCCGCGCCGGCCGCACGGAGAATGAACGCGCCTGGAAGGTCAGCGCCGCCGACATCAAGGCGCGCGGCTACAACCTCGATATCAAGAGCCCGCACAGTGTCGCCGACGATCATGGCGACCCCGAAACCCTGCTCGCCGCGCTGGACGCCGCCGAGGCCGAGGCCGCCCGCCTGCGCGCCGAACTGAAATCGATCCTGGCGGAGGCGCTGCTCCGCTGATCGCGCCGCTTCTGCTATACTGCCCGCACCCAACCGCCACGCCGGAGGCCGCCATGCACAGCGAGATCGCCGACCGCCGCGAAGCCATCGCCGAATTGTGCCGCCGCTTCGGCGTGGCACGGCTGGAGGTGTTTGGCTCGGCGGCCCGCGGCGAGGATTTCGACCCCGCCCAGAGCGATGCCGATTTCCTCGTCACCTTCGATCGGCACGACGACACCGGGTGGATGGGTCAATACTTCGACTTCCAGGCGGCCCTGGAAGCGCTGCTCGGCCGGCCGGTCGATCTGATCGAGCGCCGGGCGATCGAGACCAGCCGCAACTACATCCGCCGTCGCGCCATCCTCGCCGAAGCCCAGCCCGTCTATGCCGCCTGACCGACGCCCCCGCGAAGACAGCCGGCGTGACGAAGCCCGGCGCGATGCGGCGTTGCTGCTGGACATGTTGCTCGCCGCCGAGGATGCACAGGGCTTCGTGGCCGGCATGGACGAGGCCGCCTTCCTGGCCAGCGCCCTGCACCAGAGTGCCGTGATCCGGCAGATCACCATCATCGGCGAGGCCGCCAATCGCGTCTCGCGCGCGTTCCAGGCGACGCAGCCCGCCATCGCCTGGCCGGACATCATCGGCATGCGCCACCGGCTTGTGCATGGCTATGACGAGGTGCGGCTGGACCAGGTCTGGGCCGTGGTGCGGCACCATCTGCCCGCGCTGGCCGCCACGCTGCGCCCGCTGATCCCGCCCGACGAGCCCGCATGACCCCCGACCGCCTGCTTGCATACTACGACCGCATCGCCGACGCCCCGGACGCCATCGCCCGGCTGCGGCGTTTTGTGCTCGACCTTGCGGTGCGGGGGAAGTTGGTGGCGCAGGCGGCGGGGGATGAGCCTGGGGCGGCGTTGCTAAAACAGATCGCGGCCGAGAAAGCGCGACTGGCAAAGATCGGCGCAATTAAAAAACCAAAGCCGCTACCCGTCGTGGATGCGCCTCCATTCGATGTTCCGTCACAATGGTGCTGGACGCGAATTCGAGAAATCTCAAGCGATCGTGGGCAGGCTGAGCCGACCACAGATTTCACCTACATCGACGTCACAGCGATCGACAAAGAGAATGGTGTCGTCGGCGATCCGAAAATCATAACTGTGAGCGACGCGCCAAGCCGCGCCCGCAAGATTACGCGTAAAGGCGATGTGCTATATTCGTGCGTCCGGCCGTACTTGCTAAACGTGGCAGTGATTGAGGACGATTTTGACCCGGCTCCAATCGCAAGCACAGCATTTGCGGTCGTCAACGGCCATGGGCTAGTCGTGCCTCGCTACCTATGGATCGCCCTGCGCAGTCCGTTCATGGTCGAATGCGTCGAGGCGAGTATGCGCGGGCAGGCTTACCCCGCCATCAACGATGGCGACTTTGCGCTCCTGCCTATCCCACTCCCCCCCCTCGCCGAACAGCACCGCATCGTCGCCAAGGTCGAAGAGTTGATGGCGCTGTGCGACCGGCTTGAGGCGGGGCGGGCGGCGCGCGAGGCGGCGCGGGACCGGCTGGCGGCGGCGAGCCTCGCCCGCCTCAACACCCCCGATCCCGACCCCGCCACCTTCATCCCCCACGCCCGCTTCACCCTCAACACCCTCCCCGCCCTCACCACCCGCCCCGACCAGATCAAGCCCCTCCGCCAAACCATCCTCAACCTCGCCGTGCGCGGGAAACTTGCGGAACAGAACCCGACCGACGAGCCTGCCACGGATTTACTGAAGCGGATCGCGAAAATCCGAACAGGACCTCACGCGGCCAAAGAGGCCCGCCGAAATGGCAAAGCCGATGTATCCAGCCTCCGGTCAGACATGCCTTTGCCGGTCGGTTGGCGTTGGACGAACATCGACGAGACTGCACTGTCGATGAGATATGGCACTTCGACCAAGTGTGAATACGCAACACCCGGTGTTCCGGTGTTGCGTATTCCAAATGTGTCCGATGGAGTTGTCTCGCTCGATGACATTAAGTTCGGACCGCTTAGCGAAGGTGAGATACGCGATTTGGCGTTGAACACCGGCGACCTCCTGATGATCCGCTCAAATGGTAGCCTCGACATCGTTGGACGCGCTGCGGTTGTGACATCTGAAGCAGATGGGATGGCATTTGCGGGCTATCTCGTGCGCCTTCGGCTCAGCTTGGCGAACACCAAGCCTGAATACATCTGGTTGGCATTGAATTCGACTGACGTCCGCGACCAGATCGAAAGACCAATTCGGTCGGCCGTTGGGCTGAAGAACGTCAACTTATCCGAATTTGGCGCGTTGACTTTCCCCCTGCCACCCCTGGCCGAACAAGCCCGCATCGTCGCGAAAGTCGGCGCGCTGATGGCCCTCTGCGACCGCCTGGAAGCCGCCCTCACCACCGGCGCCGCCACAAGCCGCCGCCTGCTGGACGCGCTGTTGCAGGAGGCCCTGGCCTCGCCCGGAGCCGGGCTGGACACCGCCGCGTGACGGTTGTCGCCGACCCCGATGCCGTCGACTGGCAGGACGTCACCGCCCTGCTGGAAACCCTCTATGCCAGCGTCAGCCGCCTGGAACGACTTTTCCCCGGACGCAAGTTCACCCTCGACGGCCACCTGGTGGGCAGCATCGGCGAGGTGGTGGCGGCCTACATGTTCCGCCTCGCCCTCGTCGCCGCCTCCAGCCAGGGCCACGACGCCATCGCCGCGGACGGCCGCCCTGTCGAGATCAAGTTCACCCAGGGCAAGACGGTGGCGATCCGCCACCAGCCCGGCCATCTGATCGTGCTGCACCGCCCGCCCGGCGGCCCGGTGCGCGTCGTCTACAACGGCCCCGGCGAACCCGCCTGGACCCACGCCGGCGCCATGGCCTCCAACGGACAGCGCGCGATCCGCCTCAGTCGGCTCGCCATTCTGGACCGGCAAGTGGACCCGTCCCAGCGGCTGGTGCAGCACGAGGCAGCGCCGATATGACCGCGCCACGGCGCCGCCCGCCGCCGGCCGCGCCGCCACCGGCTGCGTGCGCCCATGCCTGACGCCATCGACGACACGCGGATGCGCCTGGCCGCCTTCCAGCAGTTGCGCCGGCTGAACGAGACCCACGACCACCTGACGAAACAGGAACTGGCCCCCGGCTTCACCTTCGAGGGCGCGCGCATCCCCTTCGTCAACCCGCAGCGCGGCATCTTCAAGCCGACGCAGATGCGCTACCTGCTCTCCATCAAGACCGTGTTTCCCAAGCCCGGCGGGCGCGTGTGGTACGACGACCAGCGCGAGGTGCATCGCCAGATTTTCCAAGGCGAGGAGACGATCGACTATAGCTTCATGGGCGACAACCCCGACGCTGCCGATAATCGCTGGCTGCGCGAGGCCGCCGAGAACCGCATCCCGGTCATCTACTTCCTCGGCATCGCCCCCGGCCGCTACAAGGCCTTCCACCCTGTGTTCATCGAAGGCTGGGACGCCAGCGCGCTGAAGGCCCGCATCAGCTTCGCCCCGCCCCTGGGCGATTTCGGCACCCCAGCCACCCCCGCCGACCGCCGCTACGCCCTGCGCGAGGTCCAGCAACGCCTGCACCAGGCCTCCTTCCGCGAAGCCGTGCTGACCGCCTATAGCGACCGCTGTGCCCTCTCCGGCCTGCCGGTGCCCATGCTGCTGGATGCCGCGCATATCATCGGCGACAAGGAGGAGGAACTGGGCCAGCCGCTGGTCACCAACGGCATCCCCCTGTCAAAAATCCACCACGCCGCCTTCGACGCCCACCTGATCGGCATCGACCCCGACCATCGCGTTCATATCGCCGACCGGCTGCTGGCCCAGAACGACGGCCCGATGCTGGAAGCCCTGAAGCGCCTCAACGGCGGGACGCTGATCCTGCCGCGCCGGGACCGGGACCACCCCGACCGGGACCGGCTGGCCCTGCGCTTCGAGCGATTCAAGGCCGCGGCGTGACGCGGCATACTCTCTGCGCTTATACCGACCTGTGGAAAGGCCGACTCTTTGAGGATTCCGCCCGGCGCTGATTTCTGATTCGATGTGCCGTGGATCGATTCGCGGAGATCGGATGAGCCGAGCATTGACGATTACACGGACAGAGCACACTGCGGCCGACCT
>JANXSA010000025.1 GCA_025352915.1 Rhodospirillales bacterium
CTGATGGAAGCGCTCGAACTGCAAAACCTGATGGGCAATGCGATGACCACCATGGTCGGCGCCGAGGCCCGCCACGAAAGCCGTGGTGCCCAGGCGCATGACGACTTCCCCGATCGCGACGACGAGAATTGGATGAAGCACACCCTGGCCTGGTGCGGCGATGACGGCGCGGTGAAGCTCGACTATCGCGGCGTGAAGATGCAGACCATGACCAACGAAGTCTCGGTGTTTCCGCCGAAGAAGCGCGTCTACTGAAGGCACCTCGACATGGCCAACTTTACCCTGCCGCCCAACAGCCGCGTCCAGCCTGGCACCACCCACAAGGCGCCCGCCGGCGCCAAGAACGTGCGCTCGTTCAAGATCTATCGCTGGAACGCCGATGACGGGAAGAACCCGCACACGGATACCTACGATATCGACCTCGACGCCTGCGGCCCCATGGTCCTGGACGCATTGATCAAAATCAAGAACGAGGTCGACCCCACCCTGACCTTCCGCCGCTCCTGCCGCGAGGGCATCTGCGGCTCCTGCGCGATGAACATCGATGGCACCAACACGCTCGCCTGCCTCAAGCCGATCGAAGACTGCGCCGGCGACGTGAAGATCAACCCGCTGCCGCATATGCCGGTGGTCAAGGACCTCGTCCCCGACCTGTCCCTGGCCTACGCTCAGCTGCGTTCGATCGAGCCGTGGCTAAAATCCGACACCCCCGCCCCGCCCGATGGCGAGCGCCGGCAATCCAAGGAAGAACGCGCCAAGCTGGACGGCATGTGGGAGTGCATCCTGTGCTTCTGCTGCTCCACGGCCTGCCCGAGTTACTGGTGGAACGGCGACCGCTTCCTCGGCCCGGCCGTGCTGCTGGCCGCCTATCGCTGGATTGCCGACAGCCGCGACGAGGCAACCGGGGCGCGGCTGGATGCGTTGCAAGACCCGTTCAAATTGTACCGCTGCCATACCATCATGAACTGCACCCAAAGCTGCCCCAAGGGCCTGAACCCCGCCAAGGCGATTGGCGAGATCAAGGCGTTGATGGTGGCGCGGGAAGGGTAGGAGTCTTCTTTTTGTGAACAAAAAGAAGCAAAAAAACTTCATCCGTTGGCGCGCGGCAATCGCTGTGGCTCTCCGGATCGACGGCATGGGCGTCGAGGCGTTTCGACTGGCCAATGGACAAAGTTTTTTTGCTTCTTTTTGTCCACAAAAAGAAGTCTTCCTTTGACCATGCGCTTCGACTCCCGCCCCGCCGCGGCCTGGGTCAATTCGCTCTTCGTCGATCATGCTGTGCTCCGCATCGCATGGACGAATTTCGCCGAGGTGATCCCCGGCCGCTGGTACCGCGCCAACCACCCGACGCCCGCCCGAATTGCGCGGCTGGCGGCGCGGCATGGCATTCGCACGATCCTGAACCTGCGCGGCGCGCGCGAATGCGGCTCCGACGCCTTATCGCGCGATGCGGCGGCAAGGCTGGGGCTGGACCACATCTACATGGCGTTCGAGAGCCGGGGTGCGCCGCACCGGGAGCGGATCCTGCGGTTTCATGAGATATGGCGACAGGTGAAGACGCCGGTGCTGATGCACTGCAAGTCCGGCGCCGACCGGGCGGGACTGGCATCCGGCCTGGTGCGGCTGTTCGAGGGCGGCACGGCGGCGCAGGCAATGGCGCAATTGTCGCTGCGGTTCGGGCATTTCCGGCGCTCCGGCTCGGGGATACTCGACGCGTTCTTCCTGCGCTACCAGGCCGAGGGCGAGGGGCGGGTGGCGTTCCTCGATTGGGTGAAGCTCGAATACGACGAGGACGCGCTGCGGCGGGATTTTCGCGCCAGCGGGATATCGAGCTTCCTCAACGACCAGTTGCTGCGGCGGGAATAGCGCGCAGCCGATAGGCCGGATTCTCGAACGCAAGCGGGAATGCGGCAACCAGGGGCGCCATCTCGTCGTCTCGCCGCCACCTCTCCTCGATGACGAAGGCGGGACGGAACCGCGCCAGCGTGTCGCGCAGGCTGTCGGCGGTAAGGTCCTCGGCCCAACTCACGGCCGGACGACCGGCAAACAGCGCGAAGATCCGCGGATTGCGGGCCAGGAACAGCGTGTCCGGCGGCGTGGCCTGCATATGCGCGACCAACTCGGTGAATTCCGGGCTGTCGGCGTTGAGCGGTGCCACGGCGCGCGCGTTGTGCTGGGCGTAGAACGTGCCGTAAAGCACCGCGAAGACCACCAGCGCGACAGCCGGACCTGACCGGCCAAGCCGGGGTGACGCAAATTCCAGCGCCAGCAGCAACAACAACGGCAGGACCGGCAGCGCATAGCGCGTCGGCTCCATATGCACGGGATAGGCAATCAGCGCGGCGACATAGAGAACGACAAACAGCGCAACCGCATCGGGGCCGCGACGAATTCGCGCCGCCAGCCCGGCGGCGATCAGCACGATGCCTGCCATCAACACGGGGAAATTGGCCATCCGCCCAAAACTGAGACCGAACAGCTCGACCAGTGCCAAGGCATAGGCCAGCCCAGCATCGATGAAATGCCGCACCAGCCCGGCCGCGGTCATCCGCTCGAAGTAGCCGGCATAGGTGGCGTTATCGACGCGCAGCCACAGCATGCCAACCAGCGCCACCGCCGTGCCCGCAACCAGCGCCGGCAAGAGCCTCCGCCGCACCGGGGCGGGCCGGAACACCAGGTCGAGCGCGATCGCCGCGGCCAGCACGATGCCGATCGAGCGGGTCAGGATCGCCATGGCAACGCCGATTGCCAAAAGGGCCGGCCGCCCACGAGCCCCGACCAACGCCAGCATGCACCAGGCGGCAAACGGTAAATCCGACCCGATGGCATCGCGCCGCATCAGGATGGCGGGTGACAGTCCGGCGGCGAGCACCAGCACTGCACACCAGCGCGGGCCAAGCGTCGGCAGCGCCAGCCGGTGCAGCCCCCACAGCATCGCCAGCAGCGACGCCAACATCACCACTCGAACGGCGCTGAGGTCGATGCCAAACACCGCGACCAGCGGCGCCAGCAGCAGCGGCAACCCTGGCGGATAGGCCGCCGGCGACATGATGGCGTTCGCCGGGTTGAACACGAAACCCGTGGCGCCATAAGGCTGAAGCGTCGCAATCGCCTTGGCATGGGCCAGATAGAGCGCGAAATCGCCGCCGCCCATCACGGAATAACCCGGCCGGAACAGCACCAGGTAAAGTGCGGCCAGCACCGCCAACGCAGCCGCGGCCCAGGCGTTCTCGCGCCCGGCCTCAGCGTCCATTGGCCGGCGCCGCCAGCGGAAACAGATGCCGCCGCCAGACCAGCGCGATGGCCCCGGTCGCCACCAGCCCGAACAGACAATAGCCAGTGGCCGTCGCCACGAAGCCGAAGCGCTGGATCAGCCAGCCCGCCAGCAACAGCCCCAGCGGCATCCCGTAGACCGCCAGCATCCGCACCCCCATCACCCGGCCGCGGAATCGCGGCTCCGCGCTGCGCAACAGCATCACCGCCATCGGCACCATGCTCAAGCTCTGCATGAAGCCCGCCAGCATCAACAGAGCGATGCCCAGCGCGGGTACAGTGGCATACGAATACACCAGCAGCATGACGTACCAGACAAAGGTGAAACTGATCATTACCCGCCCGGCCGGGATATTGCGCGCCACCGTGCTGAGCAGCAGCGAACCCACCAGCCCGCCCGAGGCAAACCCCGCCGCCAGCATCCCCAGCCCCGCCTGGTCCATGCCGTAGATATCCCGCGCCACATACGGCAGCAGCCCGCCCGACAGCGGAAACGCGCAAAAATTCACCAGAAACGCCAGCACCATCGCGGCCAGCATCCGCGGCGTGCTGCCGACATAGGCCAGCCCCTCGCGCACCTCGCGCCACGGCGAAGCCGGCGCCGTCGCAGCACCCTCCCGCACCGGACGCGCGATGCACAGCGTCAGCGCCAGGCTGGCGACATAGAACAAGGTGATCAGCACATAAGCCGCCCCCATGCCCAACAGCGCAAAAACCCCGGCCCCCGCCAGCGCCCCCATGATGCGCGACGAATCCTGGGTGGTGCGCGAAATCCCCATCGCCCCCATCAGCAGGTCGGGCGGCATCAGCCCGCCGATCAGCGTGTTGCGCACCGACAAATCCGACGGCCGCACCAGCCCCATGATGAACGCGATGCCCACCACATGCAGCGGCGTCAACACCCCGGTCAGCGAAAACACCGCCAACGTGCTAGCCAGTACCGCATAGGCCCCGCGCATCAGGCACAACAGGTTTCGCGGCCCGATGCGATCGCTGGCAACCCCGAACAGCGGCGCGATCAGCGTGCCACCGAATTGCAGCGACCCAAACACCGTCAACCAGACCACCGACTGCGTCTCGACCAGGATGTACCAGCCGAGGATCAGCGTCTCCATCTCGAACGCCCAGGAGGTCAGCAGGTCGGCCGGCCACAACACGCGGTAGGAGCGGTTGCGAAAGGGCGCGAGAAACGGCGCCCGCACGTCGCCAGGACGGTGCGGCAGGCTGGCCATGCCGAGCGTTTCCTCCGTTGCTGACGTTACGACAACGCTAGCAGCGGGCGCCATTCGGGCAAGCCGGCAAGCTGCGGGGCAGCCCCGCTTAGAGCCTGTTTGAGAACTCGCTCTGGCGAGTCAGAGGCGGCCGCTTGGCCGCCGTCCGGCGGTGATTTTCGAGCACCGGAGCGGAGCGGCCTGGAGGCCGTGAGCACCGGAGCGCAGAAAATCGCCGTCGGATGACCGCCAGAGGAGAGTTATCAAACAGGCTCTTAGCGCCAGCGCCGGTGGAACCATAGCCACTGGCCCGGCTCCTCGCGCACCCAGTCTTCCACCACGCCATTGATCATCTGCGTCGCCGCCACCACGTCGACCAGTCCCTCGGCATCACGCGGCAAGTCGAGCGGACCAGTGGCGGAGATATGAAACCGCAACCCCGGCCGGCGGATCACCCGCACCCCATAGACCGGGCAGTCATAGCGCCGCGCCAGCCGCGCCAAGGTCGGGTTGCCCTTCGCCGGACGGCCGAAAAACGAAATATCCGCCCCCCGGCCAAAGAACTGGTCCACCAGCATGCCCAGATGCTCGCCGCGCTCCAGCGCCGCCGCCATCTCGAACGCCCCGGCCCGCCTTGTGCTGATCAACCGCCCCATCAGCGGCCCGCGGATCGACACGATCTGCGCCGCCACCACCCGGTTGTTCGGCATCCGATACACCACCGCCGTCGGCAGCCCATGGCGCTGCGCCGCCACCGCCGGCAGCTCCCAGTTCCCCAGATGCGCGGTAAACAACAGCGCCGGCTTGCCGTCCTCGCGCAGCAGCTCCAGCACCTCCCGCGAATCCGTGGTCACCCGCCCGGCCTCCGGATGGTCCGGATCGTAGTCCCAGATGCGATCGAGATGGACATACTCGCCGGCAACCCGGCCCAGATTCTCCCAGGCATCGCGCAACGTCGCCTCAACCCAGGCGGCATCACGATCCGGAAAACTGGCCGCAAGCTGGCGCCGGCCAATGCGATGCTCGGGCAACCACGGACCGATGCGCCTTGCCAGGCCGCCAATCAGATTGGAGGCCCGCTCGGGGTTCATCCGGCGCAGCAACCAGAAGAGGCCGCCGACAAGGGCGCCGAGGAAGCGGTCTAGCAAGGAAGGTCTTCTTTTTCTGTAGAAAAAGAAGCAAAAAGACTTTTATCCATTGGGTCCGTGCCCTTATGGGTAAAAGTTTTTTGGTTCTTTTTTTCAAAAAAGAACATGCTTGCCTACAGACTGACTAAAATCTTGCCGAACACATCCCGATGCTCCAACCGCGAGAGCCCCTCGGTATAAGTCTCCAGCGTATACTCGGTATCGATCACCGGCCGCACCCCGGCGGCAATGCGCGCCAGCGCCGATTCCATGTTCGCCACCCGGCAGCCGAACGAGCCGGTAATGCGATATTGCTGCTGGAACAGCTGCATCAGGTTGATGCTGCCGCTCGCCCCCGAGGTGGCGCCGCAGGTCACCAGCCGCCCGCCCCGCTTCATCGACAGCAGCGAGCCCTGCCAGGTATCGGCCCCGACATGCTCGAACACGACATCGACCCCCTTCTTGCCGGTCAGCTTGCGCACCACCCCCTCGAACCGGTCTTCGACGTAGTTGATGACGTGATCGGCCCCCAGGGCGCGCGCCTTCTCCGCCTTGGCCTCGGACCCCACCGTGGTGATCACGGTGCAGCCGAGCGACTTGGCGATGCGGATCGCGATGCTGCCAATGGCCGAGCCGCCGGCATGCACCAGGATCCACTCGCCCGGCTCCAGCTTGGCATTATCGAACAGCATGTGCTCAACCGTGCCATAGGCCACGGTCACGCAAGCGGCATCCGCGGTCGCAACACCGTCGGGCACCGGCACCAACAACCGCGCGGGATGGTTGGTCAGCTCCTGCGCAAAGCCATCAATATGAAACCCGCGCACACCCGCGACGTTCTCGCACAGATTATCCCGCCCCTGCTGGCACGCCCGGCACACCCCGCAGGTGATCGCACCAAACGGCACCACGCGCTGGCCCGGCCGCACATTGGCAACCCCCGGCCCAACCGCCACCACCTCGCCCACCCCCTCGGCGGCCACCGTCAACGGCAACTTCCGCTTGGCGAACGCCATGCCGCGAAACCCCCAGACGTCCAGGTGGTTCAGCCCAACCGTCCGCATCCGGATCTGCGCCTCGCCGGCGGCCGGCGCCGGCGGCGGATCAAGCTCGACCAGCCGAACATCGCGGTCGCCGAAAAGCTGAATGGCTCGCATCAACTGGTCCTTGCGCATCGTCGCGCGCACGCTGTACGCACGCCGCGACCGGAAGGCAACCGCGACAGAAACCCCAGGGGCCCGCCATGGATTATCCGTACGACCTCGGCGCCTTCTCCCGCAGGATCACCACCGCCTCCCCCGAGGCCCAACGCTGGTTCGATCGCGGCCTCAACTGGTGCTACGGCTACCACCACGAAGAATCCATCGCCTGCTTCGAAAAGGCGCTAACCCACGACCCCGACTGCGCCATGGCCCATTGGGGCATCGCCTATGCCGCCGGCCCCAACTACAACTACCCCTGGGTCCTGCACGACCCCGCAGGCAAGACCGCCGCCCTCGCCCGCGCCTTTGACGCCTCCCGCGCCGCCCTCGCCCTGGCCGACCGCGTCACCCGCCCGGAACACGCTCTGATCGAAGCCCTGGCCGCCCGCTATCCGCAACGCGACCCGATCGAGGACCAGCGCCCCTGGGACCGCGCCTTCGCCGCCGCCATGCGTGCCGCGCACCAGGCCCAGACCCGCGACCTCGACATCCGCGCCGTCTTCGTCGAAGCCGTGCTGAACTGCACCCCCTGGCAGATGTGGAACGTCAAAACTGGCGAACCCACCCCCGGCGCCAACACGCTCGAAGTTCGGGAAACCCTGGAATCCGCCTTCCGCACAATCCCCGGCGCCATGGACCACCCGGGCCTACTGCACCTGCACGTCCATCTGATGGAGATGTCACCCACCCCGGAAGCCGCCCTGCTCACCGGCGACCGCCTGCGCGAACTCACCCCCGACATGGGCCACCTGGTCCACATGCCCACCCATATCGACATCCAGTGCGGCCATTACCGCGACACCATGCACTGGAACCAGAAGGCCGTGATCGCCGACCGCAAATACTACGACCGCGCCGGCCCGCTGAATTTCTACTCCGGCTACCGCATCCACAACTACCACTTCGCGGCCTATGGCGCGATGTACCTCGGCCAGTTCGCCCCCGCCCTGGCCGCCGTCGACGAGATGCTGACCACCATGCCCGAGTCCCTCCTGCGCATCCCCTCCCCCCCGATGGCCGATTTCTTCGAAGGCTACATCTCCATCCGCCAGCACGTCCTGGTCCGCTTCGGCAAATGGCACGACATCATCGCCCAGCCCCTGCCCGCCGACCCCGCGCTCTACTGCAACACCACCGCCATGATCCACTATGCCAAAGGCGTCGCCCACGCCGCCCTCGGCCAGGTCCCCGCCGCCGAAGCCGAGCAAACCCTCTTCCGCGAAGCCGCCCAGCACGTGCCCAAATCCCGCTACATGCACAACGTCTGTTGCCAGCAAGCCCTGGCCGTCGCCGAAGAAATGCTCGAAGGCGAAATCGCCTATCGCCGCGGCGAACACGACCGCGCCTTCGCCCACCTGCGCGCCGCCATCACGCTCGAAGACGACCTGCCCTACGACGAACCCTGGGGCTGGATGCAACCGGTCCGCCACGCCCTCGGCGCCCTCCTCCTCGAACAAGGCCGCATCGCCGAAGCCGAAGCCACCTACCGCGAAGACCTCGGCCTCGCCGGCTCGCTCCCGCGTGCCCAAATCCACCCCGACAATATCTGGGCCCTGCGCGGGCTGCTCGATTGCCTCGCGGCCCGCGGCGAAACCACCGAATCCACCCTCATCCGCCAACGCCTGACCTACGCCGCGACGCGCGCCGACATCGAAGTATCCGTCTCGTGCTTCTGCGCCACAGCGCGACAGGATTCATGCTGTAAGTAAAAAGTCTTCTTTTTGTGAACAAAAAGAAGCAAAAAAACTTCATCCACTTACGCCCGATACCAGCACCCGACCAAATGGATAAAAGTTTTTTGGTTCTTTTTTTCAAAAAAGAACACGCTTGCCTTCAGCTTCTTGGAATCCCCAACGAAGCCGTCAACCCGCCATCCACCGGAATAACCGCCCCGGTCACATAGCTCGCCCCCGCCGAAGCCAGGAACGCCACCACAGCGGCGATTTCCCCTGGCCGCGCATACCGCCCCGCCGGCACCCGCCCCTCGGTCGCCTTCCGGTAATCGGCAAACGCCGCCACCATCCCGGTATCCACGAATCCCGGCGCCACGCAGTTCACGGTAACACCGCGCCGAGCCGTCTCCAGCGCCAGCGTCTTCACATAGGCCGAAAGCGCCGCCTTGGCCGCGCCATATGCCGCATTGCCCTGGCTCGCCTGCTGCCCCACCACCGAGCCGATGGCGATGATCCGCCCCGCCCGTGCCCGCGTCATCGGCCGCACCACCGCTTTGGCCAGCCGGGTGAACGACCAGAAATTCACCTGCATCAACGCCTCGGCGGCATCCTGGTCCATCATCGCCGCCAGCATGTCGTAGGTCGTGCCGGCCACATGCACCAGCGCCCCCAACGCCGGCGCATCCTCCAGCGCCACGGCAAAGACTTCCACCGCCGCCCGGTCGGCCAAATCCAACACCTCGGACGCGAACACCCGGCCGGGATACCGCTCGCCCAGCCCCGCCACCTGCGCCGCCGCCGCGGCGGCATCCGAACGATAGGTGAACGTCACATCGAACCCGGCCTCGGCCAGCGCCTCCACCGTCGCCGCCCCGATGCCCCGCCCGCCGCCGATCACCAGCGCCGTCGCCATCTCAGGCGGGCTCCGCCGTCAACACCAGGCAGACATTCTGCCCGCCAAACCCAAACGAGTTCGAAATCGCACAGCGAACCGTCGCATCCCGCGCCACATTCGGCACGCAATCCACCGGCAGCGCCGGATCGGGCGTCACGTAATTGATCGTCGGCGGAATCCGCCCATGCCGGATGGTCAACAGCGAGAACACCGCCTCGATCGTCCCCGCCGCCGTCAGCGTATGCCCGATCATCGACTTGTTCGACGAAATCGGGATCGACCCCGCCCGCTCGCCAAACACCGTCGAGACCGCCAGCCACTCCATCCGCTCATTCTCCGGCGTCGAGGTCCCATGCGCGTTGATGTAGTCCACCGCCTCCGGCCCCACCCCGGCATCCGCCAACGCCGCATGCAAACACGCAATCACCGGCTTGCCGTCGGGCGATGACCGCGTGCGATGAAAGGCGTCAGCCTTCTCCCCCGACCCCGCCACCACGCCGAGGATCCGCGCCCCCCGCGCCAGCGCGTGGTCCATGTTCTCCAGCACCAGCGCCCCGGCCCCCTCGGCCATCACAAACCCGTCGCGGTCCTTGCTGAACGGCCGCGACGCCGCCTCCGGCACCTCGTTGCGCGTCGACAGCGCCGACAACAGCGAAAACCGAATGACCGATTCCGGGTTCACCGAGGCATCCGTCCCCACCACCAGCGCCGCCTCGGACAACCCCGCCCGGATCGACTCGACCGCCAACTGAATGGCCGTCCCGCCCGAGGCGCAAGCCGTCGAGGTCGCAATCGGCGACCCTTTGGTGCCGAACCGCGAGGCCAGATGCTCCCCCACCGACCCGAACAGAAACCGCCGGTAGGTATCCCGAAACCGCGCCTGATCGGCCACGCCAATCAAATCGGCATACGCCACCTCATCATTCTTCCCCGTCGCCGCCGCCAAAGCCTGGCGCTGCGGCCATTCCAGCTCCACCGGCGGCAACGCCATGAACAACGGGCCGGGGAAATCCCCTTTCGACCCGATACCAGCCTCGCTGATCGCCTCCTCGGCCACCCGATCGGCGAGGCGTTGCGACAGCTCCGGCGCACACAGCGGATCGGCCGGCACAAAATCCACCGTGCCGGCAATCGTGGTGCGCATGTGGTCGAGCGGAAACCGGGTGATCCGCTTGATCCCGGAAACCCCGGCAGTGAGCTTGGCCCAATTATCGAGTTGCCCCTCGCCCAGCGAGGTCAGCACCCCCATCCCGGTGACAACGACAATCGGCCGGCCTTGGGAATCCTTATGCGCCATGGCGATGCTCCTGTAGCAAAGGAAGAATCTTCTTTTTGTGAACAAAAAGAAGCAAAAAAACTTCATCCATTAAGGCCGAGCTTCGATGACCAGCACCCGCCCAATGGATAAAAGTTTTTTGGTTCTTTTTTTCAAAAAAGAACATCTAAGCCTGCGCCACCAGCGCCATCCCCTCGCCCCGCCAATGCCCCCACCCAGTCACCAGAACCTGCCGCAACGCCCCCGCCATCGCCGCTTCCCCAGCCTCCAGCGGCGCGAACAACGCCCCGCGCGCCACGGCATCCGCCGCCAGCGCGATATTGGCAACGAAACTCGGTTCCATCGAATGCCCCAGCGCTGTCGCCGTCGCCCGCACCGGCAACCCCAGCGCATCGAGAAAGCCCAGTTCTTCGCCGGTCGGCCCGGCAACTCCGGAAGCACCGGACAGCACCGCGGCGCCGTGGCGCTCAAGCGGCATCGCCGCCAACTGGCGACCGGCATTGGCGGCAGCCTCGCCGGGCGCGCGCGTGCACCGGTCGCTTTCCACGGCCGCGATCCGGGCAATCAGCGTCGCCCCCCGCGCTTGCGCATGGGCACGACTTTCGATCACCAGGAAGCAGCCGAGCGAACTGAGCACCATGCCACCTTGGCGCGCCCGCACCGGCGCGAAATCGCCGGCCAGCAGCATGTGGCCCATCGCATAATGCATCGGCGTCTCCGGCCGCTGCGCGTTGTGCGAACCGCCAACCAGGAACAGATCGCCCTGCCCCGCGGCGATCCGCGCAACCGCGGTGCGCACCGCATCCACGCCGGCGGCTTCCTCGCCCATGAAGGTGCGCGACGAGCCGACCACGCCATGGACGATCGAGATATTGCCGGCCAG
>JANXSA010000234.1 GCA_025352915.1 Rhodospirillales bacterium
GCCCTGGCCGAGCGCCCGCACAGCATCGCCGAACTGATGGCCAAGCGCGGCCCGGATGGCAGCTCCGCCAGTCCCGGCGAAGTCGCGATGGTGCTGGCCGGCACCTACCAGGCCCTGGTGGTCAGCGACGCCGCTGCCGCCCCCTCCGCCCGGACCCACCGCTTCCACACCGCAATGGCCCGCCGCGACGCCCGCCCCAACACCCTCAACGCGAGCAGCGCCATGACCAGCGAGCGCCTCGGCACCGGCTACCCCGCCCGCGCCGCCGAAACCATGGTCGCCGCACGCATCGGCAGCACCGGCGAAGTCCCCGATCCCGCCGCCTTCGCCGCCGAAATGCTGCCGCCGGGCGAGGAGCGCGACAAGCTGGCGCAGGTGATCGCCACCGTGCTGCACGACCGGCTGGCGGTCTGGCGCGGCCTTGGGATCGTCTGACCGGCTACTCCACCAGCCGCTATTCGACCGGCCGCTATTCGACCAAGCGGGCCCGCAGCGCCGTCCGCCGCGCATCGTCCAGCCCGATCTTGTCGCGCAGATAGGCATCCACGCTGCCATGACGCGCCTGGATCGCCTCCATCGCCGCCGCCAGGAACGCCGGCTGCACCGTCAGCAGCGTATCGGCCACATGCTTCGGCAACCCCGCCGCCACCTCGGCATCGCGCCGCCACATCGTGTTGGTCGCCAGGTAGTCCCGCTCGATCACCGCCTCGTCCACCCCCAGCGCCGCCAGGATCAGCATCGCCGCCACCCCGGTCCGGTCCTTGCCCGCGGTGCAGTGAAACAGCACCGGTGCCGGCGCCTCGGCCAGCAACAGGTCGAACAGCGCGGCATAGCGGTGGTGCCAGTCATCGATATACGAGCCATAGGCCTGCCGCATCACCCGAACCACATCCTCCCCGGTCGAGTTCGGGTCGGCCACCAGGTCGGCCAGCGAGGCCCCAATGGTCGGCGCGATCGTCAGCTCGTGGATCGTCACCCCCTCGGTCATCTTCGTCGGCCAGCGCGCCCGCTCGCCATCGCCGCGGAAATCGACGACGTGGCGCACCCCCAGCGCCTTCAGGGCGGCAATGTCGTTCCCGGTTACCCCATGCAGCGCCGCCGAGCGGAACACCTGCCCCCGCCGCACCCGCCGCCCATCGCGCGTCGGCCAGCCGCCGAGATCGCGCAGGTTGGACGCCCCCTCCAGCCGGATATCCCGCGGCAGCTCAACAATCGACGACATCACGCACCATCCCCGTGATCGAACTCGAACCGATACCCCGCCCCCGCCCGCCGCACCCGGCCGACATGCGGCGCCCCGAAATGGGCGGGAAACACCAGCGCCCCGGTCTCGCAGCACTGCTCCAACACCCGCCGCCGCGACGCCTCCGCCTGCTTCGGATCGGCGCAGAAGCCGCTCGACCATTCCGGCCGGTAGACCTGGATCGGATGATGCATCACGTCGCCGATGAAGATCCCCTCATCCCCGCCCGACAACAGCCGCAGCACCACATGCCCCGGCGCATGGCCAGGGGCCGGCTCGATCAATAGTCCGTCGCAGATCTGGCCATCGCCCAACTGATCGGTCATCTCCACCACCTGCGCCTGCCCGGCGGCAATCACCGGCAGCACCGAGTCGATGAAGATCGCCGCCTGCGCCGGGGTCAGCTCATTGTTTTTCGCGGGGTCCCAGTAATCCGCCTCAACCCGGGAAAACACATACTTGGCATTGGGAAAAGTCGGCACCCAGCGCCCATCGAGCAGCCGCGTGTTCCAGCCGACATGATCCACATGCAGATGCGTGCACATCACATAGTCAACCTGTTCCGGCGCCACCCCGGCGGCGCGCAGCCGCTCCAGATACGGCGTGTCCAGCATATGGAACCGCTCGAACCCCGGCCGGTCTTTGCCGTTGCCGCAGCAGGTATCGACCAGGATGGTGTGATGCCGGGTCTTGATCACCCAGGAATGGATCGAGGAAATGAACTTCCCCGATGCCGCCTCGTAGAAGTTCGGCGACAGCCAGCCGCCATGCTCCTTCAGGATTTCGGGGTCCCATCCCGGCAGCATGCGCGCCGCCGGGAAGCCCGGCCCCATCTGCTCATAGACGCGGGTGACGATGGTTTCGCCGATCCGTCGAGTGGTCATCGCGGTGCTGCCTTCTGCGGGTGCATGAATTGACATGCCAGCAACCGGCGGCGTTGCGCAATGGCTGCGCCGCCGTGCTATCCTCGCCCCGCTAAGCCGCCATTAACATCCCCCTGTCATCACCGCGCAGCCGCGACGTGGCACCCTTCCTTTCAGCATCCAGCAGCATTGTGGTGGGCCGATGAGCCTGCATCTGATCACCGATCTGGGCGACCAGGCCGTCATCCTGCCCCTGGTGCTGGCCACCGGGCTGCTGCTGCTGCTCGCCGGCTGGTGGCGCGGCGCGCTGGCGTGGTTCCTGGCTGTGCCGGGCACGCTCGGCGTGGTCCTGCTGGC
>JANXSA010000031.1 GCA_025352915.1 Rhodospirillales bacterium
GGGGGAAGAGGATTAATGGATGAAGTTTTTTTGCTTCTTTTTGTTCACAAAAAGAAGACTTCCTTTCTGCCACTACGGTGCGCTCATCCGGGCCAGGGTGCCGACGTCGTCGCTGGTGTCGATGGCCAGGGCGGCGGCGGCGAGGGCGGCGCTGCGGGTGGGGCCGAGGACGGAGTCGACTAAGCCTGCGAATTTGGCGCGGAGTTCGGATTCGGTGAGGAAGTTGTCGGGTTCGCCTTTTGGGATGATGACGGTTTTGGTGAAGCTTTGGCCGCGGGCGCGGACGGTGACGCGGCCGGACATGTTGGCGGGGAATTCGGCTTCGATGTCGGGGTCGTCTTCGCAGGTGACTTTGGGGAGGAGGGCGCGGATGACGGGGTTTTGCAGTTCGGCGTAGGAGTCCCAGCCCATGGCGCCGATGGCGAGGGCGGTGGCGAGGACGAAGACGCCGCTGAACTGGCCGTCGACGATGTTTTGCGGGTTGATGCGTTTTTCGCGGGGTTCGCCGACGAGGATCATGCCGGAGCGGGAGGTGCCGTAGGTGATGGACTCGATTTCCTCGGGCTTGAGGTCGTGCTGCGTGCGGAGCGCGAGCATGGCGTCGATGCCGGCGTGGCCGTAGCGGCAGGAGGGGTAGGGTTTGACGGCGGTTTTCATCAGTTCGAAGACGGTGCCGAGGTCTTGGGTGGCGCGTTCCGGGATCGGGTTGGGGGCGTAGGCGGCGAGGAAGCCGGCTTTGCCCTCCAAAGCCTGGGCGGCGCCTTTGAAGCCTTCGCGGGCGAGGGTGGCGGCGGTGAGGCCGGCCATGGCGGCCCAGCCGACCTGGAAGCGCTTGGTCCAGGCGCCGTTGGACAGGAATTGCAGGGAGCCGGCGGATTGGCTGAGGGCGATGCCCATGGCGGAGGCGATTTCGTCGCCGGAGAGGCCGAAGATGCGGCCGGCGGCGGCGGCGGCACCGAAGACTCCGCAGGTGGCGGTGGGGTGGAAGCCGCGCTGGTAATGGGCGCCGGCGGGCAGGGCTAGGGCGATGCGGCAGGTGACTTCGTAGCCGGCGATGATGGCGGCCAGCACGTCCGAGCCCGAGGCTCCGGCCATTTCGCCGGCGGCCAGGGCGGCGGGGATGACCGGGGCGCCGGGGTGCAGCGAGCCGGCGGCGTGGGTGTCGTCGAAATCCAGCGAGTGGGCGAGGGTGCCGTTGAGGAGGGCGGCGCCGGCGGGGGAGAAGCGGCGGGGTTCGCCGATGTCGGCGGAGTCGCCGTGGGCCAAGCCGAGGGCGTGGGCGGCGGCGAAGAGGGGGGGGGTGCTTTCGGAGTCGACGCGGGCGCGGACCATGTTGGCGACGAGGTCGAGGACGAGGAAGCGGGCGCGGGTGGTGACTTCTGGGGGGAGGGCGGCGAGGGTGATGGTGGCGGAGAAGTCGGCGAGGGTTTTGGTGATGGACATGGCGCGGGGCTCCCGGTCGGTTGGGGTGAGTTTCGCGCAAATGGGGCGGGGAGGGAACTGGGCAATCGGAGGAGGAAGACTTCTTTTTGTGAACAAAAAGAAGCAAAAAAACTTTTTCCGTTTGAGGGGAAAGGGCAGGCCCGTCGCTTCGTTCAAGATGACAAAAACGAATGAATGAAGTTTTTTTGCTTCTTTTTGTTCACAAAAAGAAGATTCTTCTTGAGTGTCTTTCTGACGGGTATTTTCGGACGGACACTGCGATGCCGGTGCTGTGATTGCCGGCGACTCCTGGGCTGTGGCAGACCGGCAGGCATGATGTATCGGCGATCCCTGTTGGTCATCCCGTTGGTTGCCGTGGCACCGGCCGCAATGGCGCAGGCGCCGCGGCCGCAGCCGGTGGCGAAGGCTGAGAGCACGTTTTTGCCGTATGTTGATGGGGTGAAGGCGGAGGCGGCGAAGGCGGGGGTTCGGGCGGGGACGCTGGAGGCGGCGTTTCGCGGGATTCGGGTGCCGAATGCGCGGGTGATCGAGCTGGATCGGAAGCAGCCGGAGTTCACGCTGACCTGGGAGCAGTATCGGGCGAAGGTGATCTCGGATGCGCGGATTGCGCGGGGGCGGGAGCATTTTGCGCGGCATCGGGCGCTGATTGGCGAGGTTTGTGCGAAGTATCGGCTTTCGGCGGGGCCGTTGATGGGGATTTGGGGGCTGGAGTCCGGGTACGGGCAGTTTACTGGCGGGTTCAATGTGATTGAGTCGCTGGTGACGCTGGCGTGGGAGGGGCGGCGGGGGGCGTTTTTTCGCGGGCAGTTGATGAATGCGCTCAGGATTATCGATGCCGGGGATATTCCGGCCGAGCGGATGCTGGGGAGTTATGCCGGGGCGATGGGGCAGCCGCAGTTCATGCCGGATAGTTTTGTGCGGCTGGCGGTGGATTGGGACGGCAAC
>JANXSA010000300.1 GCA_025352915.1 Rhodospirillales bacterium
ACACACGCCATCCTCGCCGCCTGCCGCGCCGCCCGCGACCAGCATCACCACGTCGTCCTGTTCGTCACCGGAACCCCCGGCGCCGGCAAAACCCTCTGCGGGCTGAACGTGGTGTTCGGCGCCGCCCACCCCGGCTCCGGCCGCCAAGACCACGCCACCTTCCTCACCGGCAACCCCACCCTGGTCCACGTCCTGCGCGAAGCCCTGGTGCGCGACGCCGTGGACCGCGGCGAACAAGCCCGCGCCGCGCGCCAGCGGATGCGCGGCGCGATCCAGGCACTGCCGCATTTCCGCGACGACAATCTCGGCCGCACCGACCCGCCGGTTGACCGCATCGCGGTGATCGACGAGGCCCAGCGCTCCTGGTCGCGCGAAAACGCCATCCGCGCCAGCGCCGACCGCGCCGTGCAACTGACCGACAGCGAACCCGGCCACCTGCTCGACATCATGGCGCGCCACCCGGACTGGGCGGTGATGATCTGCCTGATCGGCAACGGCCAGGAAATCCACACCGGCGAAGGCGGCCTGGCCGAATGGGGCACCGCACTCGCGGCCCGCCCCGCCTGGCGGGTGCACGCGGCTCCACAAGCAATCGCCGATCAGCCCGACGCCCGCCAACGCCTGCCGGCCCTGCCCGGCCTGATCCTCGACGCAGCCCTGCACCTGGACATCCCCATGCGCAGCATCCGCAATCCCGCAGCCGCCGCCTGGGTCGAAGCGGTACTGCACGGCAACACCGCCGCCGCGCGCGCCATCGCCGCACGCGGCGAACTGCCCTTCGTCCTCACCCGCGACCTCGCCACGATGCGCGCGCTGCTGCGGGCCGAGGCGCGCGGCCAACGCCGGGCCGGCCTGGTCGGCAGCTCCGGCGCCAAGCGGCTGCGCGCCGAAGGGCTCGGCGTCGAAGTCGACCACATGGACCCCAGCGCGGTGGCGCGCTGGTTCCTCGATCGCTGGCCGCAGGATGTCCGCGCCTCCGATGCGCTGGAGACGATCGCCACGGAATTCGCCTGCCAGGGACTGGAACTCGACGCCGTCGGCCTATGCTGGGGCGGCGACCTGATCCGCCTCGGCGCAACCTGGCAGGTCCGCCACTTCAGCGGCACCAACTGGCAGGTCGCCCGCGCACCAGAACGCCGGACCAACCGCCTCAACACCTATCGCGTGCTCTTGACCCGCGCGCGCTACCGCACCGTCATCTGGATCCCGCGCGGCGACACCGCCGACCGCACCCGCACCCCCGCCGAATTCGATGCGATCGCCGAATACTTGCGCATCTGCGGCGCCCCAGACGCAGAACAGCCCGGCGAGGTCTCCCCCGCCGGGCCGCTACTTCAAACAACGCTACTCTAGCCTACTTCCACTTGGCCCAGAAGAAGCGCGGCATCTCGTCCGGATAGGCCTTGAAGTCGAGCTGCTTGCTCAGCCCATACACCGTGACATAGGTGCCAATCGGCAACCAATAAGCCTTGTCGGTGATGATGTGGATCGCCTTGGCATACGCCTTCTTGCGCTCCTCGGGATCAACCACCGACCCGCCGGCCCGCAACGCCGCCGTCAGCTCATCGTCGCGCGCCAAGTCATCAACCGTCTTGGAGAAGAAATACGGCATGATCGCCGACACGTCGTTGATCGAATAGCTGCCCCACGACGACAGATACATCGGCACGTCGCCCTTCTGGATGCGCGTCGTGGCGGCAACACCGGTCATCGTGCTGACCTTGGCGCGGATACCAACCTTGGCCAGATCGGCCTGAATCGCCCCGATCCACGACGGCAACATGCCGGGATTGACCAGCTCGATATCGAAGCCATCCTTGTAGCCGGCCTCGGCCAACAGCGCCCGCGACTTGGCGGGGTCATACTCATACTTGACCGCCGCCGCGGGATCGCACCCGAACTGGGTAAAGTAACACGGCGCATCCGGCACCCGCGATCCGAACCGGATCAGATTCTTGGTGAACGAAGCCCGGTCAATCGCATGCCAGATCGCGCGCCGCACCAGCACATTCGTCAACGGCCCCTTGGGGTCCGACCGCCCGGCCGCATCCAGCGACAGATGCGCCACCCGGAACGCCTCCTGCGTCAGCGTCGCCGCATTCGGCAGCGCCGCGATCTTCTCAACCAGGTCCGCCGGATACTGCCAAACCCAATCGACCTGATTACCGATCAGCGAATTAGTCAACAGATTGGCGTCCGTGACTTGCCGGATGATCAGCTTCTTGATCGCCGGCTTGCCCTTGCCGCCACCCTCATAATACCCCTCGTGGCGCTCCATCTCCACCACCTGGCCGGCTTCCCACTTGACCACGCGATACGGCCCGGAACCCACCGGCTCCTTGTTATAGGCATCGCGCCCAACCCGCTCGCGATACGCCTTCGGGTAGATCGGCATCACGAACGAAACATACTCCAGCGCCGCCGGAAACGCCTGCTTCAGCTTCAGCTGCACCGTGTAATCGTCAACCTTCACCGCCCCAGCCAGCCACGGCGCAAAATTCGACGGCACCGAAATCCCCGAGGCCGGATCAGTGATGATCCCAATCGTATACATCACGTCATCGGCGGTGAACTTGTCGCCATTATGATGCGTCGCGTTCTGCCGCAGCTTGAACTCCAGCGTGGTGTCGTCCACCCACTTCCAAGACTCCGCCAACAGCGGCTTCATCGTGAACCCGTTGGGATCGCGGAACACCAGCCCGTCAAAAATATGGTGCGCCAGGATCAGCCCGGTGCGCTGGTTGTTATAGTACGGATCGATATTGACCACGGGGTCCAGCCACATCGCGCGCAGCGTATCCGCCGCCTTCTGCGCCGCCGCCGGCTGGGCCGCAAAAGCCACCGCCGCCGTCGCGGCCACGGTAAACAGGGAGCGCCACTTCATTCGCAAAGCCTCCATAAAGTCTTGTTATGCCCCCACGCTAGGGCTCCTTCCCCCCCCAGCGCAACAGTGCCCTGCATCCCCACACCCGCAATAATGCGCCCCCAAGAACAAAACCAAATGGATAAAAGTTTTTTGTTTCTTTTTTCCAGAAAAGAAAGCGCTTTCTTTTTTGAAAAAAAGAAACAAAAAACTTCTGTCCACAAGGAAGCCCGGCATGAGCGACGAAATCCCAGGTCACCCGTATGGCGAGCCGTGGCAATGGCCGGAGCAGGTCTGGCGCCCGATGGTCGAGCGGGTGCGGGCGGGGCGCAGCCTGATGCCGAAAGCCTGGCCGGGCGGCGCGCGCTGTGCGGTGGCGATCAGCTTCGATGCCGATCACGAGACCATCCCGCTGCGCGATGCCGATGAAAGCCCGATGCGGATCAGCCAGGGCCAGTACGGCGCGCGGCGCGGCATGCCGCGGATCCGCGCGCTGTTGCAGAAGGAGGCGATCCCGGCGACGTTTTTCTACCCCGCCGTCTCCGCCCTGTTGCACCCCGACGAGGTGCGCGGGGTTTCGCGCGACGGCCATGAGATCGGCATCCATTCGTGGATCCATGAGCGCAACACCGGCCTGCAGTTCGAGGCGGAGCGCGATTTGTCGCTGCGTTCGGCCGAGGTGCTGGATAGCCTGGCGGGCACGCCGTGCGTTGGGATGCGCACCGCGAGCTGGGATTTCTCGCCGCACACGCTGGTGATCATCCAGGAGATGGGGCTGTTGTACGACAGCTCGCTGATGGCCGATGACGAGCCGTACGAGCTTCTGGCCGATGGCGACCCGACCGGGGTGGTGGAGCTGCCGCCGGAGTGGATCCGCGACGACGCGGTGTATTTCAACATGCACCGTTTCAGCGCGCTGCGGCCATACACCGCGCCGAGTGCGGTCGAGGAAATCTTCAAGGCCGAGTTCGACGGTGCCTATGCCGAGGGCGGGCTGTTCCTGTTGACCATGCATCCGCATGTGATCGGGCATCGCAGCCGCATGCCGGTGCTGGAGCGGCTGATCCGCCACATCAAGGCGCGCGGCAATGTCTGGTTCGGCACCCATGAACAGGTGGCGCGCTGGTGTTTGGAGCATGGCGGATGAAGGCTTGGGCGCTGGGTAACCCGATGATGGCGCGGGTGCTGCTGCGGCTGGTGCTGCGCATGGCGGTGGCGCTGGCGGTGGTGGTGCCGCTGATGCCGATGATGGAGCGCTATGGGGTTTCGCCGAATATCGCGGCCATCACCGCCGTGGTGGTCGGGCTGCTGGTCGGTGCCAAGCTGGCCGAGCGGGTGGCGAAATTATGGGGACTGCCGGAGGAGACGAAGTAAAGTAAGCCTCCGGCGGCGTCGTGCGCAGCACGCTTTCGCGAGACGGGCCGGGGGCCCTTTGATCCCAATATTTTGCACCCGGACTCCATGGCCCAGCAGGTTCAGCGCGGCGCCGCGTTTTTCGCGCAGCATCGGGGTGTGGCGGTTGAGGTAGTAGTCCATGTCGAAGGCGGGGCCGGCGGGG
>JANXSA010000310.1 GCA_025352915.1 Rhodospirillales bacterium
CACCTTCCCGCATAACATGCTCGACGAACTCCGCCTGGCCGCCTACCTCGCCCGCACCCAGGCCAGCGACGTCCACACCATGACCGGCAGCGACCTGTTCGAGGCCGCCACCATTAACGGCGCCCGCGCCCTCGGCCGCGACGATATCGGCCGCCTCGCGCCGCTGTGCCGGGCCGACATCGTGCTGATCGACGTCACCAACCCGCGCATGCGCCCGGGCCGCGATCCCCTGCGCAGCCTGATCTACTCGGCCGGCGACCGCGCAGTGCACACGGTGATCGTCGACGGCGAGATCGTGGTGCAGGACGGAAAACTCCTCACCATGGATTACGCCGCCGCCGCCGAGCACCTGCACGAAGCCCAGAAAGAAGTGATGGCCAAGGTGCCCAGCCTCGACTGGGGCCGCCGCCACGTCGACGAAGTCTCCCCTCCGGTGTTCAGGATAACATGAGCAACCTTCTCGAGATCGAAGACCTGCGCACCATCTTCCGCACCCCGATGGGCCTGGTCGCCGCGGTCGACGGCGTCAGCCTCGGCGTGGCGCGCGGCAAGACCCTGGGCATCGTCGGCGAAAGCGGCTGCGGCAAGTCGATGCTGTCGCTCTCGGTGATGGGCCTGGTGCCGCCACCCGGCCAGAATGCCGGCGGTCGCGTCATGTTCGACGGACAAAACTTGCTCGACCTGCCGCCGGCCGCCATGCGCTCGATCCGCGGCAACCGCATAGCGATGATCTTCCAGGAGCCGATGACCTCGCTCAACCCGGTCTTCACCATCGGCGACCAGATCACCGAGGCGATGCGCGCCCATGACCGCAGCACCAGCGACCGGGCACTGCGCGCCAAGGCGATCGCCGCCCTGGAGCGCGTGCGCATCCCCGCTCCGGACCGCCGCTTCGACGAATATCCGCACCAGATGTCCGGCGGCATGCGCCAGCGCGTGATGATCGCCATGGCGCTGGCCTGCGACCCCGACCTGCTGATCGCCGACGAACCCACCACCGCACTCGACGTCACCGTCCAGGCGCAGATCCTCGACCTGCTGCGCGACCTCCAGGTGCAATCCGGCATGGCGATCATCCTGATCACCCACGACCTCGGCGTGGTCGCCGAAATGGCCGACGAGGTCGCGGTGATGTACGCCGGCAAGGTGGTCGAACGGGCGGCCATCACCGAGATTTTCGATGATCCGCAGCATCCGTACACGCTCGGCCTGCTCGGCAGCATCCCCAAGCTGGAAGAAACCCACGACCGCCTGCTGGCCATCGAGGGCGCGGTGCCGCCGCCCTTCGCCCTGCCCAAGGGCTGCCGCTTCAACCCGCGCTGCGTCTTCCGCGCCGAAGCCTGCGTCCAGCGCCAGCCGGAACTGCGCGAGGTCGCGCCCAACCACGACGTGTCGTGCCTGCGCGCACCGGTGGAATCGATCATCGGCGAAGAGGTGGTGGCATGAACACGTCCGGCGCACTCCTGGAAGTTCAAGACCTCGCCAAGCATTACCCGATGAAGCGCGGCCTAGTCTTTGCGAAAACCATCGGCACGGTGCGCGCGGTTGACGGCGTGTCGTTCGCGCTGATGCGTGGCGAGACGCTCGCCCTGGTCGGCGAATCCGGCTGCGGCAAATCCACCACCGCGCGCCTGGTGCTGCGCCTGATCGAACCGACCGCCGGCTCGGTCTGGTTCGAGGGCCAGGACATCACCGAGATGGGTGGCGCCCCGTTGCGCGCCCTGCGCCGACGGATGCAGATCGTGTTCCAGGACCCGTTCGCCTCGCTGAACCCGCGCATGACGGTGGGCGACATCCTGGAAGAGCCGCTGCTGGTGCACGAAATCGGCAACGCCGAGCAGCGAAAGGCCCGGGTGCAGGAATTGCTGAGCCTCGTCGGCCTCGCCTCGTACCACGCCCAGCGCTACCCGCATGAATTCTCCGGCGGCCAGCGCCAGCGCATCGGCATCGCCCGTGCGCTGGCCGTTGAACCCGCGCTGGTGGTGTGCGACGAGCCGGTCTCGGCTCTCGACGTGTCGATCCAGGCGCAAGTGGTCAATCTGCTCAAGGACCTGCAAGCCCGGCTCGGCCTGTCCTACCTGTTCATCGCCCATGACCTGGCGGTGGTGAAGCACATGGCCGACCGCGTCGCGGTGATGTACCTGGGAAAAATCGTCGAACTATCGCCGAAGGACGAGCTGTTCGCCCATCCGCTGCATCCCTATACCCGCACCCTGCTGGCGGCGATCCCGCGGCCCGACCCGCATCGCAAAACCGCCCGCCAGGTCCCCGGCGGCGACGTGCCCAGCCCGATGAACCCGCCCAATGGCTGCCGCTTCAACACTCGCTGCACCTGGGCCACTGACCTCTGCCGGCAAGAAGACCCACCGCTGCGCAACCCGACCGTCGACGGCATCACCAGCGGCCACATGACCGCCTGCCATCACATCGAATCGCTGCCCCCGGCGCTCGAAGGCGTTGGCGTCGGCGCAGCCTCCCCCAATGCCGCCAAGCGCTTGGCGCTCTATGCCGAGAAGCGGGCGAAGGCCACGGCGGAGGCAGGGTAGTTCGCGGCTGCACCGCCCCGCGTGATGTGGTAGGATGGCGTCGGGAGATTCTCGATGAGCGATAGCCCTGACAACCTTGTGCTGACCCTGCTGCGCCGGCTCGACGCCAAGATCGACCGGCTGACCGACGATGTGCAGGACCTCAAGCACCGCATGACCTCCATGGAGCGGCAGATGGCTGACGTGCGCCTGGACATCGCCGGCCTTTCCGCCAGGCTCGACCGGCTGGAAACCCGCATCGACCGGATCGAACAGCGGCTGGACATCGTTTCGGCCTGATGGCACGCATGCATTCCAGCAAGGAGTGCCAGGGATGCCCGCCTATCTGATCGCCAATATCGACGTGACGGACCCGCAAGGCTTCGAGGCCTACCGCGCCCGGGTACCCGCCGTGATCGCCCAGTACGGTGGCAACTACGCCGTGCGCGGCGGCGCGGTGACCGCCGTCGAGGGCACATCGCCGTTCAAGCGCCTGGTGGTGCTGGAGTTCGCCACCATGGATGCGCTGAAGGCGTTCTACCACAGCCCGGAATACGCGCCGCTGATTGCCCTGAGGCAGGGGGCAAGCACTGGCGACGTGGTGCTTGTGGATGGCTTCGTGCCGGCATAGGCATCGCGTCGCAAGAACAGGAAGCCCCGCCGATGTCGTTTCAACTGGTATCCCCGCGCTTCATGC
>JANXSA010000315.1 GCA_025352915.1 Rhodospirillales bacterium
CGCCCAAACCCGCCCCCTCATATTGTCATCCTGAACGCAGTGAAGGACCCACGCTTCCTCCCCGGTCCACGCACGCCCGATCGCGGCAACGCGGCCCCCGCCCGGAATCCGCAACATCTCCCCGCGCGGACTCCACCGCAAGCCACGCAAAAATCGCCCCCACGCGCGAGACATTCGCGCCCCCGAAGCCGCCGCCACACTGCCCACACGCCAATTTTCGTTTTTTCGGCCTCCTGTGGTCGAAGCCCTGGCACGCCGATAATATTACGATATCAAAACAAATAAACCACCGCCTCACCAACCCACATGTCGACACCCCGCCCGCCCCGCGCCATGCTGCCGCGAAAGGGCAGGGGACACGACATGGCCAATGATGTGATGACTACCGAACGACCGCTGATTGAAACACCAGCCGGCAAACTCCGCGGCACAGTCATCGACGGCATCTTGGCCTTCAAATCAGTCCCCTACGCCGCCACCACCGCCGGCGCCGCCCGCTTCCTCCCCCCAAGCCCACCGCAACCCTGGGCCGGCATCCGCGACGCCGGCGAATACACCGGCCACGCCCCGCAAATCGGCCTGCGCCCGGCCTCCCGCCCCGAACTCGCCGACCTCTACGGCATCGGCGACACCTCGCCCCCCAGCGAGGACAGCCTGACCGTCAACGTCTGGACCCCCGCCCTCAACGACGGCGCCAAACGCCCGGTGATGGTCTGGCTGCACGGCGGCGCCTTCAGCTACGGCACCGGCAACGGCGAACGCACCCGCGGCAGCCGCCTGTGCAAGCGCGGCGACTTCGTCGTGGTCTGCGTCAACCACCGCCTCAACATCCTCGGCTTCCTCGACCTCTCATCCGTCGCCGGACCCGAATACGCCACCTCCGGCAACGCCGGCATGCTCGACATCGTCGCCGCCCTCGAATGGGTCCGCGATAATATCTCCGCGTTTGGCGGCGACCCCGACTGCGTCACCATCTTCGGCGAATCCGGCGGCGGCGGCAAAGTCTGCACCCTGATGGCCATGCCCGCCGCCCAGGGCCTGTTCCACCGCGCCATCGTCCAAAGCGGCGCCGTCGTCCTCCACCGCTCTCGCGACCGCGCCGCCAAACTGACCGACGCCGTGCTGCGCGAACTCGCCATCACCCCCGCCGGCCTGCAAGACGTGCCCCTGGCCCGCCTCATGGCCGCCGTCGGCCCCGCCCAGAAAGCCCTCGGCCCCTCCCAAAAACCGCTCTTCGACCGCTACCCCTTCGGCCCCGTCGTCGACGGCACCATCCTGCCGCGCCAGCCCTACTCACCCGACGCCACCGCCTTGTCCGCCCACATTCCCCTGCTGATCGGCGACATGAAGGACGAGTCGGCCAGCTTCGTCGCCACTGACGACAAGATGTGGTTCCGCACCCTGGACGAAACCGAACTGCACGCCCGCGTCACCCACCTCGCCGGCCCTCAGGCCGCCCGCACCATCGCCACCTACCGCGCGGCCAACCCCGCCATGAACCCCGCCGAACTGCTGATCGCCATTCGCACCGACGCCGAATTCCGCATCCGCTCCCTCACCGTCGCCGAACGCCAGGCCGCCCTGCAATCGGCCCCTGTCTTCATGTACGCCTTCGAATGGGAAACCCCGGTCCACGAAGGCCGCCTCAAATCCCCCCACGCCCTGGACGTCCCATTCACCTTCGACACCCTGGATCTCACCCGCGCCCACGGCGACCGCCCCGACGCCTTCCACCTGTCCGCCACCATGGCCGAAACCTGGATCAACTTCGCCCGCACCGGCCGCCCGTCCCACCCCAACCTGCCGCCCTGGCCCGCCTACGACACCAAAACCCGCCCCACCATGATCCTGGACACCGACTGCCACGTAACCAACGACCCGCGCGCCGAAGGCCGCAAGCTGTGGCAGGAACTCACAATGGGATGACGCGGGGGGGAGGGGTGGAGGTCCGGGCGGGAATCGAACCCACATTCGCGGATTTGCAGTCCGCTGCATCACCACTCTGCCACCGGACCCCAGCGGGTGATGAGCGGTTTATTGGCCGCCACAGGCCCGCTGGTCAAGGGGCGGGCCCCAGGGGTAGGCCAAGCCGGCTTTGCGCCGGCGGCCCGCCACACCTATAACAAGCGTCCCGAATTCCAGCCTGGATGCCCCTGATGCCGAATTCCGCGATCGACTTCACGGCCGCACGCATGCTGATGGTGAATGGGCAGGTCCGGCCCAACAAGGTGACCGACTCCCGCGTGCTGGCCGCCATGCGCCGCTTGCCGCGCGAACGCTTCGTGCCCGCCGACCGCGCCGCACTGGCCTATTGCGATGAAGATGTGCCGCTGGGCAATGGTCGCTATCTGATGGAGCCGATGGTGATCGCCCGCATGGTGCAGATCGCCGCCGTGCAGGATGGCGACCGCGCGCTGGTGGTGGGCGCGGGCAGCGGCTATGGCGCCGCCCTGCTGGCCGCCTGCGGTGCCACCGTCACGGCACTGGAACAGGACCCGGCGCTGATCGCCTTGGCGCGCGCCGTCCTGCCGGTGGTGTCGTCGGGCATCACCCTGGTCGAGGGACCATTGGCCGATGGCTGGAAAGCCACCGGCCCCTATGACGTGATCCTGATCGAAGGCGCGGTGCCCGAGATCCCGCCCGCCGTCCTGGCCCAGCTGCGCCGGGATGGCGGCCGCCTGGTCACCGTGCTCAAGCGCGGCGCCCGGGTTGGCCAGGCGGTGCTATGCAGTGCGGCCGGCGGCGGCCGGGTCGATCCGCACCCGGTATTCGACTGTGCCATCCCGGTGCTGCCGATGCTGAAGGCCGCACCCGGCTTCGTCTTCTGATCCCCGGCCGGGTGGCGCGCCGCGCGATCCCGTGCCAAATTGTGCAGTGCATTATGGTGAGTGGCTCTGGCATGGATGGCAAGCGCATGGCTGATCGGCGAACCAACGCAAGCGGCGCAACCTGGCGGGTGATTCTGGCCCTGGGCGTCGCATGTGTGGCGACCCCGGCCACAGCACAGGTGCGCACGCTGAACGACGCGCTCGCCCTGACCTATGCCACCAACCCCGCCTTGCTCGCCGCCCGCGCCCAGTTGCGTGCCGTGGACGAGAACGTGCCCCAGGCGCTGTCCGGCTGGCGGCCCCAGGTCACCATCACCGCCAATGCCGGCTACATCGAGGGTAGCAGCCAGCAATACATCCGCCCGACCACGTTCTCGCGCGGCCGCACCGTCGAGAGCAACGCCCTGCGCGGCAGCAACAGCGAGTCGCTCACCGTCAATCAGCCGCTGTTTCGCGGCGGCGCCACCCGCGCCAACACCAACCGG
>JANXSA010000319.1 GCA_025352915.1 Rhodospirillales bacterium
CGTCGTCGGCCTGTCGATCGCCGTGTTCGGGTTTGCCACGCACCTGCTGCGAAGGGCGTCATGAGCGACGCCAGCCGCCAGCCGCGGACAAAACTCTACTGGCGATGTTTCCCGGTGCTCGAGCGATGGGAGGCCCGCTGCGGTCCGCGTCACAAATACCGTTTGAACGTGCGCCGGGCCGAGACAGTCTGGATCGCGACGGCCCTTTATGCCAACCGCCGGTACATCGCGAGCGACGGTCTCTTCCACACGCGACGTCAGGCACAGGACTGGGCCGCCGACATCGTGGGCATCGCGCATCCGCACCACGTCACGCAACGCATCAAGAAGAGGCCCGCATGTCCGGACCCACGCTGAGCGCCGCCGACGTCGCCGACGAGCTCGGCCGCTCGACCGGCTGGCTCTACGACAACTGGCGCCGCCTTGCGAAAAAAGATCGATTCCCGCATCCCTTGCTCGGCGGCGCTGTGCCGATGACCTGGTCGCGAGCGCAGGTCTACGCTTGGCTCGACCGCGATCTGCCGCGCGAGCAGCGCATCGCGGCGGCCGCCATCCGCGCAGCCGAGGCAGCCGTTGCCGGCGTCCGCCACGGCAGCCGCGACGAGACGCGGGTAGCCGAGGATAGGGCGGATTTGGATCAGAAGTACGCGTCGCTGCCAGCGGAGAGCGATGCGTGAAAAACTCGCTCGCCACGCTATTGCGCAGCGCCACGCCGGCCGAGAACGAGGCGCCATCCTGGCCGGCGCCGCCGCACGGCCAGGTGATCCTGCCCGACATGATCGACCGGGAAATCCAGGCGCAGACCGACGCTTACGCGGCGTTGGCGCGCCTCGACCCACCCGCCCGCGCCCGCGTGCTACGTTGGCTCGCAGAGGTTTTGGAAACCTCAGAACACCCAGAGCCGCCCCGTATCCATGCGCCGGTTGGCATTGGGCAACCGAAGGCGGCAGGACAATGACCCAGATCTCGCTCCCGAACTATCTGAAACTCCGCCGCGAGACCGACGGGCGCATGCGTCCCAGGTGGGAACCGGGCCGGAGCTTGCGCGACGCCGGCTGGAAGGGCCGCGATCTGCGCGGGCCATCGGGCCAGTGGCTCGGCCTCGAGGAGGCGATCGTGGCGGCGGACGCCGTCAACGCCGAGGTCGCGGCGTGGCGCAACCAGGGCCAGCCCCGCCGCCGCGCGCGGCCCGAGCGCAAGAACACGCGGTGCGTCGAGGCGTTGTGGGCGGAATACCAGAAAAGCCCGAAGTGGCTGAAAAAGGCGCCGATCACACAGCGCGACTACGCCAGCAAGGCGTCGCTGATCATTGCCGAGTTTGGACCGCGCCACGTCGAGGCGCTGGCCAAGCATCATTTGTACACGTGGTGGGAGCGCCTGGTCGCGGCGCGCGGCCACGCCATGGCCAACGGCACGCTCGCCGTGCTGCGGCTGTTGCTCTCCTACGGCGTGCTCAAGGGATGGCTCACCACCAACCCGGCCCTGAAGCTGGGCCTCGAGGGGATCGCCCCGCGCTGCGTCGTCTGGTCCGACAGCGAGATCGCGCACTTGGTCGCTACTGCTGACCGGCTTGGCCACGTCGCCGTCGGCGATGCCGTGGTGCTGGCCCTGCACACCGGCCAGCGCCAGGGCGACGTGCTAGCCCTGGAAATGCCGCAAGTCGATGGTGGCCGCGCCATCTTCAAACAGTCGAAGCGCGGCGCTCGCGTGTCGGTGCCGCACACGCCGACGCTGGCGGCCCGCATCGCTGCCATCCGTACCCGCCGCGCTTCCGGCGCCGTCGTGCAACTCGGCGGCCGCGTCGTGCTGGCGCCAGATGGCGAGCCCTACGCCAAAGAGCGTTTCGGCGACGCCTGGCGCGCCGTCCGCGCCGAGGCCGCGAAGCAGTTTCCGGACGCAGCGTGCAAGCTGTTTCTCGATTTCCGCGACACCGCCGTGACGCGCCTGGCACTGGCCGGCTGCACGGTGCCGGAAATTCGCGCCATCACCGGCCACAGCATGGAGACGGTCCATGCTGTGCTCGTGCACTACCTCGCGCTCGACGACCGCATGGCCACCGCGGGGATCGAACGGTTGAAAACCTGGATGGCCGACGAAGGGATTGCGATATGAGCAAGACAGCGACGAAGAAGACGTCGGCCAAGGTGATCGAGAAGCCGGCGCGGTCAGGCGGCAAAACCGCCGCAGCGCGCTCGGCCGACAAGACCAGTAGCATGCCGGCCGCATCCACCTTAAAGCCGGCGAAAAGCAAGGCGCGAGCCAAGGCATGACCTGGATCAAATCCGGCGACCGCATGATCGCCGACGGCTACCGCTACGAGATCTGGCGGAAATTTTCGAGCCTATGGGTCCTCGAACTGCGGGCCGCCGGCAAGTTGGTAGCGGTTACGCACCATTCCACACTCACCGCCGCCAAGGCGCATGCGGCAGACCAACGGGGCAAACGTGAGCACACCGACAAAAAACCCGCATAACCCTGATATTCCAGAATGGCAACTTTGGGAAAATCACCGCGCGCAGGATTTTCTTTGTATCACCTACACGACAGACATCGAGCGGTATGAAAAGTTGCGCGCGGCGGCTTTTGCGAAGCGCGACGCCTACGCGAGTGCATTAAAAACGCTTGGCACGCCATGACGCAGCCCGCTCTCCTCGCACTGGGCGACGCCTTCGACAAGGCGGCCACCACCTGCCACACCAAGGACGAGGCCGCCCGCCGCATCGAACAGATGCTACGGGCGGCCGGCTTTTGCATCGTGCCGACGACACTACCGGTGCCACGGCTCGCCGAGGGCTATTCGCTTATTAACGCCGGCGACTGGGAAGCGATCCTCTTCGAACTCGTGCTCATCGCCGAGCGCGCGGCAGCCCGTCCGACTTTCCCCAAAACAGCCCGATAATCGACGAAACGTCCGACACCTAAGTCCTTGATCCTGCATTCTCCGACAGGAA
>JANXSA010000435.1 GCA_025352915.1 Rhodospirillales bacterium
CGACACGCCGATCCTCGAATGGACCCGGCCAACACCACGCGCTGCCTGACTCGCCCAGCACGACGACACGCAATCGACGCCTCCTAACCGAGCTTAAATTCCAAACCCGGCTGTATCAAAGTCGTTGACACGTTCCGGGACCGGCGCGCCGAACAATCGGGATGCGACGCGTGCCACGGCTCTGCTGCGTTCTTCGGCGCTGCCCTCAGTCGTCATGGTGGCGCTGGTGCCGACACAGAGAAGTTCGGAGTTTGTGCGATCCCGCACCCGACGCACCAGCATCGCGACATCGGCGCCTTGCCGTCCCCGATAGGTGTGTAGTTCGTCCAGCACGAGGAAGCGTAGTCCCTTTGCCTGCTCGACCACCTGCGGGTCGGGCGAAGAATGCCGGGTTAGCATGAGTTCGAGCATGACGTAGTTGGTCAGCAGGATATCCGGTGGGTTAGCGGCAAGGGCCGTCCGGTCGTCAGTGCTTTCTTGGCCGGTATAGCGGGCGAAGCGGACCGGCTCAGCCCCCTTTCCGTAACCGAGGCGGAGATATTTCTCCAACTCCTCCAACTGGGAATTGCACAGCGCATTCATGGGGTAGACGACGATGGCGCTGATGCCCTTGGCCCCACCGGATGCCCGGCGGCGCAGCACGTCATCGATGATGGGAATGAAGTAGGCGAGCGACTTGCCTGATCCAGTCCCCGTGGTGAGGACGTAACTCTCGCGTCTCTTCGCGATACGGATCGCCTCTTCCTGATGCCGATGAAGCATCAATGCCGTGCCGGGCGCGCCGTCGGTCGACTTCCCGAAGCGAAATATCCGCTCGCACTCCGGGTGGAGCAGTCCCTCAGCGACGAACTGCCCGATATTCCCGCCGGCGACAAAGGCCGGGTTCAACTGTACCATTGGGGCCGGCCAGAACCGTTCGGCCGCATATTCGGCATCCACGTGGGCCTTTATATCGGCAGCCCGGATTTTGACAAATGAGCGGGTGAAGCGGGCGTACTCGTCTACCAAGCGGTCTCTGAAGTCGAAGACATCCATGGCGATTCCCGCATGCGTTCGAGCGTGGTCCCCACCGTAGTATGGAACAGCAAACATGGCCAGAACGAGAACCAAACGACCGAAGCCTCATAAAGACAGGATCATCAGTTCCTGAGCGCCGCTCTCTGCTCCCCCCACTCCACCGGGAACCCCTCCCGAAGCACGTGCACCCCGAGTTCCGCCGGCTGCCGGCCGTCCATGATCGCCTCGACGATATCCGGCGCCAGCAGCGTCAGCATGAGGATGCGACCCAGGTAGCCCCGATCCAGCTTCTCCCCCGCCGCCAATTCGGTGACCGTCCTGTAGCGGCCATCGTCCAGCATCTTCTTCCACCGGTGCGCTCGTGCCAAGGCTTTGATCAGCGTGCTGTCGATCCGCGCTCGCGGTGTCGCCCAAGGTGCACCATCTGGCGCCACGACCAACCTCCGCCCACCACGCTTACGAATGGTGATCGGCACCCGGACCGTGATGTTGGCGGACATCAGGCGGCCTCGCGCGTGGGCGACGCCCGCAGGTCCCGAACCAGGCCGGCCAGACCATCCAGCCGCAGCCGGATGTCCGCGCCAGCGGGGCTGACATCCACCCGCTCGACCAAGCTTCGCACAATCCGCGCCTGCTCGGCCGGGAACAATTCGTCCCACAATGGGTCGAGCTGCTCCAGCGCCTCGCGCGTTTCGGCCTCGGTCAGGTCCGGTGCCTCGACTTGCGCCGCGCGCCACGTGCCGACCACCACCTCCGGCTGCCGAAGCAACGCCCGCACCTGATCGATCACCGCAGCCTCGATCTCACCCGCGGAGATGCGCCGGACCGTGCAGCCGTCATCGGTGCCCTTCAGCACCGCTTGGCTCACATAGTAGGTGTAGAGTTTCCCCCGCTTGCGCGTGTGCGTCGGCGACATCGCCCTGCCATCCGGCCCGAAGATTATGCCGCGGAGCAGCGCCGACGTCTGGCGACGGGCCTGATTGGAACGGATGCGCGGGCTCTCACGCATGATGTCGTGCGCCCGGCCCCACAATTCCTGCGGCACGATCGCCTGGTGCTCGCCTGGGTAGACCTTCCCCTGATGGGTCACGACACCGAGGTATGTACGGAGGTTCAGCGTCTTGTAGATCGCCCCCTTGTCGAACGGGCGGCCGGTCTTGGTCAGCAGGCCCTCGTCACGGAGCGCCGGCACCAGCAGCGTGGCGGAGCCGATGGTGGCGAACGCTTCGAACACCCGCCGCACCGTCGCGGCCTCGGTCTCGTTGATCACCAGCTTGCGCTCGCGGACATCATAGCCGAGCGGCACCGGCCCGCCCATCCACATGCCGCGCGCCTTCGAGGCCGCGATTTTGTCGCGCACCCGCTCGCCGATAATCTCGCGTTCGTACTGGGCAAAGCTGAGCAAAATGTTCAGCGTCAGCCGGCCCATGCTCGTTGTCGTGTTGAACGACTGCGTGATCGAAACAAAGGTGACGTTGTGGGCGTCGAAGGTTTCGACCAGCTTGGCAAATTGCATCAGCGATCGGCTGAGGCGGTCGATTTTGTAGCAGACGATGACATCCACGCGGCCCGCCTCGATGTCCTGGATCAACCGTTGCAGTGCGGGACGCTCCAGCGTGCCGCCAGAGATGCCGCCATCGTCGTAGTAGTCCGGCACCAGCAGCCAGCCTTCCGGGCGCTGGCTGGCGATGTAAGCCTCGCAGGACTCCCGCTGGGCGTCGAGGCTGTTGAATTCCTTTTCCAGCCCTTCGTCGGTGGATTTCCGGGTGTAGACCGCGCACCTGACTTTCCGGATGGTAGCTGGCGCGGCCGTGGCGGCAGATGTCGGCTTCCTGCTCATGCCGCCCCCCGCTGGGTCTTCAACCCAAAGAACGTCCAGCCATTCCAGCGTGTCCCGGTGATGGCGCGTGCGATGGCGGACAGCGACCGATACGGTCGTCCCTCCCATTCATAGCCGTCCACTCGG
>JANXSA010000437.1 GCA_025352915.1 Rhodospirillales bacterium
GAAGGGGCCGGTGTCGTGGTCGAGGCAGGCGGGGTGGGTGATGAGGGCGGTGGTCACTTTGGGGTGGGCTCGGTTGCGGGGGGGTCTTCGCGGCGGCGGATGACGAAGCTGAGGATTCCCGATTCTTCGCTCCAGGCGACGAGGGCGTGGCCGGTTTCGCGGCAGAAGGACTGGAAGTCGGAGACGGCGGCGCGGTCGGTGGCCAGGATGCGCAGGCGTTCGCCGGGGGCCATGCCGCGCAGGACACGGTTGGCGCGCAGGACGGGGAGCGGGCAGTTGAGGCCTTTGACGTCGAGGATGGTGTCACTCATGGGGGGAGTTTGCGCGCGATCGGGCGGGTTGGACAAGGTGGCTGGCGCTACGAGGCCTGACGCGCCAACGCTTCAAGTTGCGGCAGCAGGGGCTTCAGATCGGCTTCTATCGTTGCATAGAGGATCGTGTCGTCGATCCCGAAATAGCCATGCACGATGCGGTTGCGGACGGCTGTCATGGTCGTCCAGGGGATGTCCGGATGGGCCTGACGGAGCTCCTCCGGCAGATGCCGGACGGCCTCGCCCATCATTTCGAACCCTCGCATCACCGCAAACCGGGTCTTTTCGTCGGCCATGTAGTCCGCGAGCGTCATGCCCCCGGTGAAGCGGATGATCGCACGGCAGGCATGCACGATGTCGTCGAGGAAGTCGCGGTGGTCGCGCGGGGCGGTCACAATGGGACGGCTTCGGCGCGGATGTGCGCGCCGATATGGGGTTTGAGTGCCGCGGCCGAGACGAGATCGACGCGGAGCCCGGTGATGGCCGAGAGTTGCGCCTCAAGCGCCAAGAAGGCGGAGAGGGGGACCGGGCGGTCGAACTCGACCAGCACGTCCAAGTCGCTGGCCTCGGTTGCGTCGTGGCGGATGCGTGAGCCGAACAGGGCCAGCGAGCGGATTGGCCAGTCGGCGCGCAGCCGAGGCAATGCGGCACGCAGCCGGGTTGCGAGGTCGCCGGACGGTATGAGGGCGGGGCCGGGCTTCATGACTGATCCTTACCAGATTTCTCGCCGGGGCGGCATCGTGACGTTCGGCGCCCGCGCCTGTCCCCAAAGCCAAATGGACAAAGTTTTTTTGCTTCTTTTTGTTCACAAAAAGAAGATTTTTTCTTGCCTTCGGCGCGAAGGACGGGCCCCGGTTGAGCATCGCGCCCGCGCGGCGCACATTGTCGGCATGAGCACATCTTACGACTTTCGCATCGGCATCGACCTGGGCGGCACCAAGACCGAGATTGCGGCGTTGGGGCGGGATGGCCGGTTGTTGCATCGGCATCGGGTGCCGACGCCGCATTTGTATGAGGAGTCGGTGCGTGGGATGGCGGAGATGATCCGCGCGGTCGAGCAGAAGATGGGGGGCGTGGGGTCGGTCGGGTTCGGGATTCCCGGGGTGATCTCGCCGGTGACCGGGCTGGTGAAGAACGCCAATACGATTGCGCTGAACGGGCATCCGTTTGATCGGGATATCGCGGCGTTGTTGGGGCGTGAGGTGCGGGTGGAGAATGATGCCAATTGCTTCACCTTGTCCGAGGCGGCGGATGGGGCGGGGGTTGGGGCAGGCGTGGTGTTCGGGGTGATTTTGGGGACGGGGTGTGGCGGCGGGATTGTGGTGGATGGGCGGGTGATCCGCGGGCGGAACCATGTGACCGGGGAGTGGGGGCATACGCCGTTGCCGTGGCCGACGGCGGAGGAGTTGCCGGGGATCAAGTGTTGGTGCGGGCATTTCAATTGTTTGGAGACGTTGATCTCGGGGCCGGGGTTGGCGCGGGATTGCGATGGGCCGGATGCCAGGGACGGGCATGCGGTGGCGGAGCGTGCGGCGGCGGGGGAGGTGCGGGCGCAGGCGGCGTTAGGGCGGCATGCGGATCGGCTGGCGCGGGGGTTGGCGGTGGTGGTGAATATTCTCGATCCCGATGTGATTGTGCTGGGGGGCGGGTTGTCGAATTTGGCGCATTTGTATGACGTGGTGCCGGGGTTGATGGCGCCGCATGTGTTTTCGGATTTTGTGCACACGCCGGTGGTGAAGAACCTGCATGGGGATTCGTCCGGGGTGCGCGGGGCGGCGTGGTTGTGGCCCTCGCCCCCGGGGTGAAGGCGGCGCTCAGCGCCGGGGTGATGGCGGCGCTGTGCCGGGATTGTGGGGTTGATCCTGGCGGGGCGGCGGTTTGTCCAGCGTGTGGGCATCGGCGGATTGTGCGGCATGCGGAGCTTTTGACGCTGACGATCGCGCATGTGGATTGCGATGCGTTTTATTGCAGCGTGGAGAAGCGCGACCGGCCGGAGCTGATGGCGCGGCCGGTGATTGTCGGCGGGGGGGTGCGCGGGGTGGTGTCGGCGGCGTGTTATGTGGCGCGGATGTATGGCGTGCGTAGTGCGATGCCGATGTTCAAGGCATTGAAGGCGTGTCCGGATGCCGTGGTGATCAAGCCGGATTTTGCCAAGTATACGGCGGCGGCGCGGCAGATTCGGGAATTGATGGGGGCGTTGACGCCGTTGGTGCAGCCTTTGTCGATCGATGAGGCGGCGTTGGATCTGGCGGGGACGGAGGCGTTGCATGGGGCGGCGCCGGCGGCGGTTCTGGCGCGGTTTGCGCTGGAGGTGGAGCGGCAGGTTGGGGTGACGGTGTCGATCGGGCTGGCGCGCAATCGGCTGATGGCGAAGATCGCGGCGGGGCGGGACAAGCCGCGGGGGTTTTGCGTGATTGGCGGGGAGGCGGCGCGGTTGTTGGCGCCGGAGCCGGTGCGGTTGTTGCCGGGGATTGGGCCGGCGCTGGCGAAGAAGCTGGAGGGGATGGGGATTACCCGGCTGGGGCATTTGCAGGTGCTGGACGAGGGGGCGGCGCGGCGGCGGCTGGGGGAGGAGGGGCCGGGGCTGGTGCAGCGGGCTTTGGGGGAGGATAGCAGGCTGGTGCGGCCGGACCGGGAGACCAAGTCGATCTCGGCGGAGACGACGTTCAATACTGATTTGACCGAGCGCGGGGCGCTGGAGCGGGAGTTGTGGCGGTTGGCGGAGAAGCTGGCGTTGCGGCTGCGGCAATCGGAGTACGCGGCGGCGGGGGTGGTGCTGAAGCTGAAGACGGCGGCGTTTGTGAGCCGGACGCGGACGCATCGGCTGCCGCATCCGACGCGGCTGCCGGAGGTGTTGTTCGAGACGGCGCGGGGGATGCTGGCGCGCGAAGTGGACGGGACGGCCTGGCGGCTGATCGGCATTGGAGCGCAGCCATTGGCGCCGGGAGCGCAGGCCGATCCGCCGGATTTGGCCGATCCCGCGCAGCCGCGACGGGCGGCGGCGCAAACGGCGATCGATGCGCTGCGTGACAAGTTCGGCGCGAAGGCCGTGGTGCGCGGGCGGGGGTTTTGAGGGGAAGGAAAGCCGGGGCTTTGCCCCGGACCCCACCAGGGTCCGAGACCCTGGACCTCAACTCTTTAGCACCCCGGCTTGGGCAGGGTCAGTTCGGTGAGTTTGCCGGACAGGACGTAGTCGCCAAAATCCATGGTGAGTTGGTCGGCGACGCCGTTTTCCCAGTAGCGCATGCCGACTTCGTATTCTGGTTGTTGTTTGGTGCCTTCGCGTTCGAAGAAGGCGATGCGGGCGCGGACGCTGGGCAGGGG
>JANXSA010000477.1 GCA_025352915.1 Rhodospirillales bacterium
GAACAGCGCGCCCGCGCCGCCTAGCCGCCCAACACCTCATCCGTGTGCTCGCCCAATCCGGGCGCCATCGTCGCATACCCCGGCCGCTGTCCGTCAAAAGACAGCGGCAGCCCGATCGTCCGCAGCCCACCATCCGGACTCGTCTGCAAAATCCCCAGCGCCGCCGTCTGCGGATGCGCCACCACCTGGTCTAGTGTCTGCACCGGCCCGCACGGCACGCCCACGGCCTCTAGCTTCGCCTGCCACGCCGCCCGCGTATCGCGCACCAGCGCCGCCGCCAGCATGTCGATCAGCACCCCGCGATTCTCCACCCGCCCGGCATTCTTCACGAACCGCGGATCATCGGCCAGCCCCGCCCGCCCCACCACCCCGCACAGCTTGCGGAACAGATTGTCGTTGCCGGCCGCAATCATCAAATGCCCATCCGCGCACGCAAACGCCTGATACGGCGCAATCTCCGCCACCCCCGACCCCGCCCGAACCGGCAAATTCCCGCTGGCCAGGTAATTCCCGATCGGCAACCCCATCCACGCGCACGAGGTCTCGAACAGCGACGTATCCACAATCCCGCCCCGCCCGGTCCGCCCGCGCTCGGCATGCGCGGCCAGGATGCCGATCACCGTCCACATCCCGGTCCCAAGATCCATCACCGACACCGGCACCCTGACCGGCGGCCGCCCATCCTCGCCCAGCATCGACATCAACCCGCCAAACGCCTGCATCAGCGGATCATACCCCGGCAACGTATTCAGCGGCCCCTTCGCCCCAAACGCGCCGATATTGCAGAAAATCAGCGACGGCTTCTCCGCCAGCAATCCCTCCGGCCCGAGCCCCAGTCTGTCCGGCGCCCCCGGCTTGAGGTTATGCAGCACCACATCCATCTCCTCGATGATCAGCCGCCGCACCCGCGCCCGCGTCGCATCGTCGGCCAGGTCCGCCACAATCCCCCGCTTGCCCCGGTTGAACACATGAAACGCCGTCGCCGTCTCGCTTTGGCCAGGGGGGCTGAACGGCGGCCCCCAGCCGCGCGCGTAATCGCCCTGGCCGGGGTTCTCCAGCTTGACCACATCCGCCCCAAGCTCGCCGAGGATCATCCCGGCATAAGGAGCGGCCACCGAATGCCCAATCTCCAGCACCTTCATTCCAGCCAACGGCTTGGTCGACGACATCTGCAATCCCCTTCGAGTCCGGGCGCGGAGGCTAGGCACGGCCGGGCAGGGGGTCAACGCGACGCAGGCTCCGCCTTCGCTTCCTTGCCCCCGCCGACCGCCCAAGCTAAGGCGAACGCCAGAGATCATGGAGACACCAATGGACACCGAACACCCCGACCTCACCATGGTGCCGGCCGGCAATGACTTCCCCGAACTGCGCGAATCCGTCCAGCGCATCTGCGCCCAATACCCCGGCGAATACTGGCGCGGCCTGGACGAGCGCGAGGAATACCCCACCAAATTCATCAACGAACTCACCCAGGCCGGCTACCTCGCCGCCCTCATCCCCGAGGAATACGGCGGCACCGGCCTCCCCCTGCGCGCCGCCGCGGTGATTCTTGAGGAAATCAACGCCTCCGGCTGCACCGCCAGCCAGGGCCACGCTCAGATGTACATCATGGGCACCCTGCTGCGCCACGGCTCCCCGGAACAGAAAAAAACCTACCTTCCCAAAATCGCCACCGGCGAACTCCGCCTCCAGGCCTTCGGCGTCACCGAACCCACCTCCGGCACCGACACCACCAGCCTGCGCACCCGCGCCGTGCGCGACGGCGACAGCTACATCGTCAACGGCCAGAAGGTCTGGACTTCGCGCGCCGCCCATTCCGACCTCCTGCTCCTGCTTGCCCGCACCACCCCCCAGGACGGCATCGCCAAAAAATCAGACGGCCTCAGCGTCTTCCTCATCGACATCCGCAAAGCCGTCGGCAACGGCCTCACCATCCGCCCGATCAAGGCGATGATCAACCACAACACCACCGAACTCTTCTTCGACAACCTCCGCATCCCCGCCGACAGCCTGATCGGCACGGAAGGACGCGGCTTCCGCTACATCCTCGACGGCATGAACGCCGAACGCATCCTGGTCGCCAGCGAATGCATCGGCGACGGCAAATGGTTCATCAAGAAATCCGTCGCCTACGCCAACCAGCGCGAAGTCTTCGGCCGCCCGATCGGCCAGAACCAGGGCGTGCAATTCCCCATCGCCCGCGCCTGGGCCGAACTCGAAGCCGCCGACATGATCTGCCGCCGCGCCGCCGCCCTCTTCCAGGCCGGGCGGGACTGCGGTGCGGACGCCAACATCGCCAAAATGCTCGCCAGCGAAGCCACCTGGAAAGCCGCCGAAGCCGCCATGCAAACCCATGGCGGCTTCAGCTACGCCCGCGAATACGACATCGAACGCAAATGGCGCGAAACACGCCTGTTCCGTACCGCGCCGATCTCGACCAACATGGTGCTCGCCTTCATCGGCCAGCATGTGCTGGGCATGCCGCGCTCCTACTAGACCGGCAGAGGACATCGCGATGGCTGAACGTTTCACAAACAAGATCGTGATAGTCACGGGCGCCGGCACCGGCATCGGCGCGGCGACGGCGCGACGATTTGC
>JANXSA010000496.1 GCA_025352915.1 Rhodospirillales bacterium
GCCCTGATGGCCGACGGCGTGCCGTTCCAGGACGTCTACAAGGTGCTGGCCACCAAGCCGGGCCAGGACCGCGCCTTCGCCGCCCTGGACCGCATCAAGGGCGACATCGTCTGGTGGCGCTCTGGCGCGCAGCCCTTGCAGTTCGTCGCCTCAGGCGAAGTCGCCTATGCCGTAGGCTTCGTCGGCCGCACCGCCCGCGCCGCGGCCGAGGGCGGCGCCTATCCGCTGCTCTGGCAGACCCTGCTGTATTCCTTCGACTACTGGGCCGTCGTGAAAGGCTCGCCCAACACCGCCGAGGCGATGAAACTCGTCCAGTACATGACCGAACCCGCCCCGCTGCTCGCCCTGGCCCAAGACTGGGCGGTCTCGCCGGCCACCAGATCCGTGGCCGACGACCCCGCGGTGCGCGCCCGCAATCCCGCCATGGTCGCCAACCACGCCGAGATCGGCCTGTCGATCAACACCGACTTCTGGGTCGAATACGGCGACGACCTGGAAAAACGCTTCAACGCCTGGGCCGCGCGCTGAGCGAATGCGTGCGGATAAAAAAAGGCAACAGGAAGAATCTTCTTTTTGTGAACAAAAAGAAGCAAAAAAACTTCATCCATTTGCTTTTCGTCGTCATCCTGAGCGACGCGACGGACTCATGTTTTCCTTGCTAATGGATAAAGTTTTTTTGCTTCTTTTTGTTCACAAAAAGAAGACTCTTGCCTTCCACTCGGCAACCCCGGCTTGACCCGATCGCGCCTGCTGGCCGCCGCCCTGGTGGCGCCCGCGTTGCTGTTGGTTGTCCTGGTCCTGGTAGTGCCGCTGCTGGTCAGCTTCGCCACCGCCATCCGCGACCCCGAGCTGCGCGCCGCTCTCCCACGCACCGCCGAGCTGCTGCGCGCCTGGGACGGCAATGCTCTGCCCGATGAACCCGCCTTCGCCGCCCTCGCGGAGGAACTGCGCGAAGCTGACGACGCCCAGGCGCTCGGCGCCCTCTCCCGCCGGCTGAACTTCGAGCGCTCCGGCACGCGCGGCCTGTTGCTGCGCGCGGCGCGGGCCGAGCTGACGGCGCCTTTCTCGATGGCCCTGCCGGCGCTTGACCCGCGCTGGGGCGCGCCTGAAACCTGGACCATGCTGCGCCGCGCCGCTCTCGGCGTCACCCCGCTCTATCTGCTGCGCGCCGTCGACCTCGACATCGCGCCGGACGGCGCCGTGGCGGCGCAACCGGCGGACGAGGCGATTTTCGGCCGGCTGTTCCTGCGCACCCTGCTGATCGGGCTACAGGTCACCGCACTGGCCCTGCTGATCGCCTATCCCGCCGCTTACACCATCGCCCGCCTCTCGCCCGGCTGGGCGCGGCTGGCCACCGTGCTGGTGCTGGTGCCGTTCTGGGTCTCGATCCTGGTCCGCACCACCGCCTGGTTCATCCTGCTGCAACGCGAGGGTCCGGTGAACGCCGCCCTGCTGGCGCTGGGCGTGATCGACCACCCGCTGCAACTGATCTTCACCCGCTTCGCCGTGCTGGTCGCCATGGTGCACGTGCTGCTGCCGTTCGCCATCCTGCCGATGGTCGGTGTGATGAAGCGCATCGACCCCCGCCTGGCCCGCGCCGCCGCCAGCCTGGGCGCCACCAAATGGCAGCATTTCCACCGCGTCTATCTGCCGCTCAGCCTGCCGGGTGTCGGTGCGGCTGGCCTGATCGTCTTCATGCTCGCTGTCGGGTTTTACATCACGCCCGCGCTGGTCGGCGGCAGCACCGACCAGCTGGTCAGCTTCTTCATCGCCGACTACACCACCGCCACCCTCAACTGGGGCATGGCCGGCGCGCTGGCGCTGCTGTTGCTGGCGATGACCGCCGCGATGGTCGGCCTCGCCCTGCTGCTGGCGCCGCGCCTGCGTGCCATCGGCTTCGGCGGTCTCGCCCGATGAGCATCGCGTTGCGCCTTTACACCGTCCTGGTGCTGCTGTTCCTGCTGGCGCCGATGCTGGTGGTGGTGCCGCTTTCCTTCACCTCGGGCGAGGTGCTGACCCTGCCGGTGCCGGGATTCTCGCTGCGCTGGTACGAGGATTTCTTCACCGGCGGCCGCTGGCTCAGCAGCACCCGCAACAGCCTGGTGGTCGGCCTGCACGCCGCTGCCTTCGCCACCCTGCTCGGCACGCTGGCGGCCTTCGGCCTGTTCCTCGGCCGCGTCAGCAGCCGGATTCCGCTGGCGATCCTCTCGTTGCCGCTGGTTGTCCCGGCGGTGATCGCGGGCCTCGCGATGTATTTCGCCTTCGCCATGATCGGCCTGACCAGCACCCTCGCCGGCCTGATCCTGGCCCACACCGTCCTGGCGCTGCCCTATGTCGTGGTCACCGTCCTGGCCTCGCTCCAGGGCTTCGACCGCACCCAACTGCGCGCCGCCAGCAGCCTCGG
>JANXSA010000503.1 GCA_025352915.1 Rhodospirillales bacterium
CTGCCTCACGGAATCACAAGGCCGTGCAGCGCGCTGGCGCCGGCGGGGATGCTGTTGGCGGCGGCGACCTGGGGGGTTTCGGGGGCGCTGATCGCCGCCGGGCTGATCGGACCGGTTTTCGCCGTGCCGTTGTTGTTCGGGGCGCCCGCGAGTGCGGCGCGGCCGGTGGCGTTCCGGCCCAAGCCGGCTTCGGCGCGGTCTTTGGTCACGCCCGCCGTGCTGTCGCTGGTGGCGTTCTTCACCGTGATCGGCATGTCCGGCGGTGGTATCTCCGGGTTTTCGGTGGTGGCGATGCACGCCCATCACGGTACGCCGCTGGGGGTGGCAAGCACCGCCTTGTCGTTCTACCTCGGCGCCAGTGCGCTCGGCGTGCTGGCCGGTGGCATCATCGCCGACAAGACGCGGCGGCATAGCGAAGTGGCCGCTGGCGGCTTTGCGGTCACGGCGGTGGCGATTGCGGTGGTCGGCCTGGTCAACCTGCCGGTCTGGCTGTTGCTGCCGGTGATGGCGCTGGGCGGGTTCTGCACCGGCCTGATCATGCCGTCGCGTGATATGCTGGTGCGGGCGGCAGCACCGAAGGGGGCGGAGGGACGGGTGTTCGGCATCGTCTCCACCGGCTTCAACATCGGCGGCATCATCGGGCCGCTGCTCTATGGCTCGATCATGGATTTCGGCCATCCCGGCTGGATCTTCGCCGTGTCGGTGGGGTTCATGCTGGCGACCTGCGTGATCGCGCTGGCGAGCGACCGGCGGATGCGGCTGGCGGCGGCGGAGTAGAAAGGAAGGGTTCTTTTTTGAAAAAAAGAACCAAAAAACTTTTTATAATAAGCGGGCGCTTATAGTAGGTCTCGGCCCAAACGGATAAAAGTCTTTTTGCTTCTTTTTCTTCAGAAAAAGAAGATTCTTGTTTGCTGTCGCTTGAATTGAAAAGGGCGAGCACCTTGCGGTGCCCGCCCCTTCTGCTGGGATCAGATCGCGTCCCAGGCGTAAACGTCGCGCGTGCGCTCCAGCGGCGTCAGGCTGGACTTCCACGCTGGCAGCAGCGTTTCGGCCAGCGCTTCGGCGGTCCAGCCGGTGGCGCGGTGCATGGTGCGGATCGGGCGCGGCTGGCTGTAGAGGTAGATCTCGTTACCGCGTGCGCCCATGATTTGACCCGTTACGTCGCGGGCCGCGTCGCTGCCCAAGAAGGCGGCGAGCTGGGCCACCTGGTCCGGGCGGGTCTTGGCGGCGCGGACCTGCATCTGCTCCTCGGTCTGGCCGGGGACGGTCTCGATCATGCGGCTGAAGGCGTGCGGGCCGATGCAGTTGCTGCGCACGTGGTAGCGCGCGGCGTCACCGGCGATGCCGCGCGACATGCCGGCAATGCCGAGCTTGGCGGCGGCGTAGTTCACCTGGCCAACGCTGCCGATCAGGCCGGAGGTCGAGGTCATGTGGACGAACGCCCCGCTCTCCTGTTTGCGCATGAAGGGGATGGCGGCGCGGCTGACGTAGAAGGCACCGTAGAGGTGGACCTTGATCACCGCGTCCCACTCTTCCGGGGTCATGCGGTGGAAGATGGTGTCGCGCAGGATGCCGGCGTTGTTGACCACAATGTCGATCTTGCCGAAGCGGTCGATCGCGGTCTGGACCATGCGCTGGGCGGCGTCCCAGTCGGCGACGCTGTCATAGTTCGCCACCGCCTGGCCCTGGCCATGCAGCGCCTCGATTTCGGAAACCACTTGCTGGGCCGGGGTGTTGTCCAGCCCCGAGCCGTCGACGGCGGCGCCGAGGTCGTTGACCACCACCTGCGCCCCGTTCTCCGCCATCACCAGCGCGATGGCGCGCCCGATGCCGCGGCCTGCGCCGGTCACCAGGGCTACTTTTCCTTCTAACATCTTCTTGGCCATGCCCGTCCCCTCCTTGGAACTGTTTGCAGGGGTTAGTCTGCCCGGTGCCGCTTTGTGTGTCACCCCATCGCCGCGCCTTGCCAGCCCCGCTTATCGGCGCAACCATTTGGGCCGTTGAACAGGGAATCCCGATGGAACTGAACCTCAAGGGCCGCCGCGTCATCGTCGCCGGCGGCAGCCGCGGCATCGGCCGCTCGATCGCGCTGGGCTTTGCCGAAGCCGGTGCCGCCGTGTCGATCTGCGCCCGTGGGGCCGACGCCCTCGAAGCCACCCGGCAGGAACTCGCGGCCTTCGGCGGCATCGTCCACGCCCAGCCCTGCGATCTCGCCGATGCTGCGGCCATTGCCGGCTATATCCCGGCCGCCGCCGCTGCCCTGGGCGGGATCGACATCCTGGTCAACAATGCGTCCGGCTTCGGCCGCGCTGATGACGAGGAAAGCTGGGAGCTGAGCCTGTCGGTCGACCTGATGGCGGCGGTGCGGGCTTCGCGCGAAGCCATGCCGTGGCTGATGAAAGGCACCGAGGCAACGATCATCCACATCGCCTCGGGCTCCGGGCTCAACCCATCAGTGCGCACGCCGGCCTATGGCGCGGCCAAGGCGGCGGTGATCCATTACACGCGGACCCAGGCGGCGACCCTGGCCAAGCACGGCATCCGGGTGAACTGCGTGGCGCCCGGCTCGATCGAGTTTCCCGGCGGGTCGTGGGAAAAGCGCCGCACCGATGATCCCAAGCTCTATAGCGGCATCCTCAATTCGATGCCGGCGGGGCGGCTCGGGCGGCCGGAGGAAGTGGCCAGCGTGGTGCTGTTCCTGGCCTCGTCGCTGGCGATCTGGGTGACGGCGCAGATCGTGTCGGTGAATGGCGGGCAGGGGTTTGGCAGATAGGCAAGGATATCGCAGGGGGCCGAGCCCCCTGCACCCTCATGACTTTAGAATTCCCTCGACGATCGTCTGCACGTCGAAGGCTTCCTGCACCGTGGCCAAATGATGCGGCTCGCCGCGGGTCATGCGAACGACGCCTTCGAGTTGCCGGCGCAGGACCAGGGGGCGCATGCGTTCATTCGGCATCGCGGCGGCATCGGGGATCCAGGCGCATTCGATCAGCTTCTCCGCCACCGACCAGTCGCGCAGGCGGATGGCGCCCCGGTCGCCCCATAGGGTCCAGGTGTTGTGGTCGTCCTTCAGCGTGGTGCCGACGCCGCCGATCAGGCTCACCGGCAGTCCCCCGGCGGTCAGGCGGGCGGCGATGGCGCGCTCGCTGGCGCCTTGGGTGTGGAAGCTGGCATGTGCCTGCTCCAGCACCATCGGTCCGCATAGCCGCCGGGTGAGGAACAAGAAATGAGAAACCACTTCGCGGGTGAAGCCGCCCTGGGCCGGGCGGTCGAGCCAGCCGGCGGCATCACGCTGCCAGGAGCGGGGCCAGGCGGCGAAGCTGGTCTCGATCTCCAGGCGCCGAGGCGTGCCGATGCCGTCCAGCCAGTCGCGCAGTGTGGCGACCGCCAGCGACGAGGCCATCGGGAAATTCACCGCCGCCCGGCCGCTGCTGAGTGAGGCGACGAACGCAGCGCCCGCCGCGATATCGACCGCCAATGGCTTTTCGCAGAACACCGCTTTTCCGGCCGCCAGCGCGGCACGGGCGTGGTCCAGGTGGCTGGCCGGCGGCGAGGCGATATAAACGCAATCGGCGCCGGCAATCAGCGCCTCGGCGGAGGCGACATGCGGAGCCAGGGCGCCGATCCGCGCCAGCGCCGCGGCCGAGGGGTCCCAGATGCCGGTGACCCGCACCAGTTCGGACGCCTGTTCCAGCGCCGCGCGCAGCATCCGCTCGCCCATGATGCCCGCGCCGATGACGCCCAATGTGATCATGCCAGCCTCCTTGCCGTGCCTATACTCTTGCGCGCCGGGCGCCGCGCCGCCATAGCCCAGG
>JANXSA010000523.1 GCA_025352915.1 Rhodospirillales bacterium
GCGCACCTTCTCCAGCGGCACCGCGGGGCGCGAGAACCCCAGCGCCGCCGGCCCGACGATGGTCAGTGAGCGGGCGCGCGCGCCGTGCATCGCTGCCACATGGGTGGCGACCATGGCACCGAAGGAAAAGCCGAAAATGTCGAAGCGCGCACCGGCCGGAAGGATTTCCGACAAACCGCCGGCGACGATGGCACTGACGCTTTCCGGCGTGATCTCCGGCTCTTCGTGCATCATCGCGGAGTCGCCGAGCCCCGGCGCATCGGCGGCAAAGACCTGGTAGTGCCGCGACAGCTCGGCGATGTTGCCGGCCCAGTGGCGCCACGAGCCGGTCCCGCCATGCAGCAGCACCAGCGGCGTGCCCTGGCCCCAGCGCCGCCAGACCATGTGACCGTCGCCACAGGGAGTATGCAGCACGGTGGCGGCGGCGGCCAGTTCGGGCACCGGCTCGGACACCATCGGCCGATGAGCAATCTTCGTTCCGTCCACGTGTCAAACCTGTCCTGTTGCGCGCCTGTTGCACCAACGAAAGCCATTCTATGCTCCGCGACAAGATCACAAACGGAGGACCGCCGCATGGCTCGCCTGCCTTACCTGACCCAGGACGACCTGGCGCCGGACGACAAGAAGCTGCTGGCGCGCGATATCGCCCTGATGCGCCTGATGGTGCACAGCCCCGGGGCGACGCGCGCGTTCCAGGGCCTGGGCGGCTATATCCGCAATAAATCCACCCTGGACGGAAGGCTGCGCGAACTGGCCATCCTGCAAGTCGGCTGGCTCGCCCGCTCGCCCTATGAATGGTCGCACCACGTCAAGATCGGCCACGATTTCGGCGTCAGCGACGGCGATATCCAGGCGCTGATCGACGACACCGCTTGCCGCCCGACCCCGCTCGGCGCGGTCGAACGCTGCGTGCTGCTGGCAGCCCGGGAAATGACGGTCCAGGGGGCGGCGAGCGACGCCACATTCAAGGTGCTGCAAGGGTATTTCAGCACCGAGCATCTGACCGACCTGGTGGTCACGATCGCCTTCTACTGCGCCGTCGTGCGCTTCCTGGCGACGATGCAAGTCGATGTCGAGCCCGACTATCAGGCGTACCTGGATCGCTGGCCGCTGCCGAAGGATTGACGTAAGACGAAACACCCCAGCCTCACGGAGCCCGCCATGCAGAACTCGGACATCATCTGGCAACTGGTCGATGCCAAGCGCGAGGCCTTCGAGGCGCTGAGCGACCGCGTCTTCGACATGCCGGAGATCGCCTACACCGAGTACCGCTCGGTCGCCGAGCACAAGGCCGAACTCGAACGCCAGGGCTTCCGCATCACCGAAAACCTCGCCGGCATCCCCACCGCCATCATGGGCGAAGCCGGCGAGGACGGCCCGGTCATCGCCATCCTCGGCGAGTATGACGCGCTGCCCGGCCTCAGCCAGGAAGCCGGCGCCACCACCCCCACGCCCCTGCCCGGCGACGGCATGGGCCATGGCTGCGGCCACAACCTGCTCGGCTCCGGCGCGCTGCTGGCCGCCACCGCCGTGAAGGACTGGCTGGCCTCCCAGGGCATCAAGGGCCGCGTGCGCTACTATGGCTGCCCCGCCGAGGAGGGTGGTGCGGCCAAGGGCTTCATGGTGCGCGAGGGCTGTTTCGACGACGTTGACATTGCCATCACCTGGCACTCCATGCCCTTCGCCGGCGTCAACGACGCGCTGTCGCTGGCCAACACCCGCATCGACTTCACCTTCACCGGCCGCCCCTCGCACGCCGCCGCCTCGCCGCATCTCGGACGCTCCGCGCTGGACGCCGTCGAACTGATGAATGTCGGGGTGAACTACATGCGCGAGCACATGCCCAGCGATGCCCGCATCCATTACGCCTATCTCGACACCGGCGGCATCGCGCCAAACGTCGTGCAAGGAACAGCGAAAATCCGCTACGCCGTGCGTGCCCGCGACCTCGCCGAGATGCAGCAACTCAACGACCGCGTGCGCAAGATCGCCCAGGGCGCCGCCCTGATGACCGAGACCACGGTCACCGAAAAAGTCATCAGCGCCGTCTCCAACCTGATGCCCAACACCCCGCTGGAAAAAGCCATGCACGGCGAGTTCCTCCGCCTCGGCCCGCCGCCGTTCGACGACGCCGACCGCGAATTCGCCGAACAAATCCGCGCCACTCTCTCGCCCGACGACATCGCCTACCCCTATCGCCGCCACGGCGTGCCGCACCGTGCCGACCAGCCGCTTGCCGATTTCATCACCACGCTGGGCCAGACCGGCGCCCCCATGCTCGGCTCCACCGACGTCGGCGACGTCAGCTGGAAAGTGCCGCTGGTCCAGGCCGACGGCGCCACAGTGGCGGTCGGCACCCCTTTCCATTCCTGGCAGATGACCGCCCAAGGCAAGTCGCCGCTGGCCAAGAAAGGCATGGTCCATGTGGCCAAGGTGATGGCGGCAACCGCCGTCGAGGCGCTGCGCAATCCCGCCCTGCTGGCCGCCGCCAAGGCTGACCACGCGGCGCGCACGGCGGTCACGCCGTATGTCTGCCCGATACCTGATGACGTGAGGCCGAATGTCCAACCGCGTAAGGAAGCGGTGAAGTAAGGCTGGGCTCTGCCCAGACCCGCCAGGGGCCAAGCCCCTGGACCTTAAATTATTGAGGATAATTATTTTCAATGATCGTCGGGTTTTGAACTCCAGATTCTTTGAAATCAAGGTCCAGGGGCTTGGCCCCTGGCGGGCCTGGGCAGAGCCCAGTCTTGCTTCCTTACGGGGTGCCAAACCTCCATGACCGCAATGCGGACCCAGGTGGCGATCATCGGCGGCGGCCCACCGGACCAAGGCGATACCGTCGGGTGTCAATGCCGCTTGGCATTGC
>JANXSA010000603.1 GCA_025352915.1 Rhodospirillales bacterium
TTGCCGCCATCGGCAAGCCGCTCGGCATTCCGCTGATCATGGACAACACCGCCGCCCCGCTGCTGGTCCGCCCGTTCGACCATGGTGCTGCGATCATCGTGCACTCGCTGACCAAGTATATCGGCGGTCACGGCAACTCGATCGGCGGCATCATCGTCGATAGCGGCGCCTTCGACTGGGAAGCCCACCCGGAACGCCAGCCGGCGCTCAACACCCCGGACCCGAGCTATCACGGCGCGGTCTGGACCCAGGCGGTGAAGGGCATCGGCCCCGTTGCCTACATCATCAAGGCCCGCACCACCCTGTTGCGCGACCTCGGCGCGCCGATCGCGCCGATGAACGCCTTCCTGATCCTTCAGGGGGTCGAGACGCTGGCGCTGCGGATGAAGGCGCATAGCGACAACGCCACGGCCGTGGCGGCGTTCCTGCAGGGACGGTCCGACGTGACCCGCGTCATCCATCCCTCGACGCTGACCGGTGTCGGCGCCGAGCGGACGAAGAAATACCTCCCGAAAGGCCAAGGCGGGCTGTGCGGTTTCGAACTGGCCGGCGGGGTCGAGGCCGGGAAGAAGTTCATCGATGCGCTCAAGATGTTCTATCACGTGGCCAATATCGGCGATGCGCGTTCGCTGGCGATCCACCCGGCCAGCACCACGCACTCGCAGCTCAATCAGGAGGAGCAGGCGGCGACCGGCATCTCGCCGAGCTATGTCCGGCTGTCGATCGGGATCGAGCATATCGACGATATCCTGGCCGATTTGAGCCAGGCGCTGGACGCCGCGAAAGGGTAGGAAGGCAGGGGCTTGGCCCCTGACCCCAGCAGGGGGCCGAGCCCCCTGCACCCTCGTGACTTAAGGTAATGGGGCCTGGGGCAACGCACCAGCGGGTCGAGGGCAGAGCCCTCGCCTTGCTTCCTCTAGGCATTGCTCCTTCGTTGCGTCACGCTGCGCGCAACGAGGAGTCTTGCTTGCCATGCCAAATCCGTTGGATCGTTTTCGCCTGGATGGCCGCACGGCGCTGGTGACCGGGGCGCGGCGCGAGATTGGGCGGGCGATTGCCGAGGGGTTGGGGGCGGTGGGTGCGCGGGTGGCGGTGCATCATGCGGGGACCGCCGAGGAGGCGCGTGATGCCGCGGGGGTGGTGGCGGCGATCGGCGGCGGGGCGCAGGCGTTCGCGGCGGATTTTTCCCAGGCTGGGGCTGCGGAGATGCTGGCGGCCGAGGTGACGGCGGCGTTCGGGCAGGTGGATATCCTGGTGCTGAATGCCTCGGTGGAGATTTTGCAGCCGGTGGGGACGATCGATCGCGCGGCGTATGACCGGCAGATGGATATCAATGTCTGGTCGACGCTGGCGCTGTTGCAGGCGCTGGTGCCGGGGATGGCGGCGCGCGGCTGGGGGCGGGTGGTCACCGTTGGCAGCGTGCAGCAAATCTCTCCGGCGGCGGAGATGATGGTTTATGCCGGGTATAAGGCGTTGCAGCACAACTGGGCGATCAACCTGGCGCGGCAGTACACGCGGCAGGGGGTGACAGTGAATAACCTGGCACCGGGGCTGATTTCGACGGCGCGCAATGCCGATCAGATCGCGGCGCGCGGGGCGCAGATGACGGCGCGGATACCGGCCGGGCGGATGGGGCGGCCGGATGATTTGGTGGGGGCGGCGCTGCTGCTGTGCTCGGATGCCGGGGAGTATATTTCCGGGGCCAATCTGTATGTGGATGGCGGCCGGGCGGTGAATCTGTGAGCGCCCAGGGGAGCGCCTGGGAGGGACTGGGGCGGCGGTTGCGGCTGGCGGTGCTGGGGGGCGGACCCGGTAGTTTCATCGGGCCGATCCATCGGGCGGCGGCGCGGCTGGATGACCGGTTCGAGATCGTGGCCGGGGTTTTGTCCAGCGATTCGACGCGCGGGGAGAACGGCGCGCGGGCGCTGGGCATCCGGCATTATGCGGATTTCGCGGCACTGATCGCGGGCGAGCCGAAACTTGATGCGGTGGCGATCATGACGCCGAATGACCGGCATCATGGCGAGTGCATCGCCGCCATCGATGCCGGGCTGCATGTGATCTGCGACAAGCCGTTGGCGAATTCGGTGGCCGAGGCGGCCGAGATCGCTGATCGGGTGCGGCGCTCGATGGCGGCGATGCACTCGCCATGATGCCGGTCATTCGGCGTCATGATCGCCACC
>JANXSA010000611.1 GCA_025352915.1 Rhodospirillales bacterium
CGGCCCGAAACTCGCCGGCCAGCTCCTGCTCTACCCCGTCACCACCCACTGCACCGCCGACATGCCGTCCTACGCCGAAAACGCCGAGGGCTACGGCCTGACCCGCGCCACCATGGAATGGTTCTGGGGCCACTACGCCGACCCCGCCGCCGCCACCAACCCGTACGCCGCCCCCCTGATCGCCGCCGACCTCGCCCGCCTGCCGCCCGCCCTCATCCAGGTCGCCGAATACGACCCCCTGCGCGACGAAGGCATCCGCTACGCCCAACGCCTGGCCGAAGCCCATGTCCGAACCGACCTCTCGCAATGGGAAGGCATGAACCACGGCTTCCTGTTCTGGGTGAACCATGTCGACGCCGCCACCGAAGCCATGCGCGAAGCCAACGCCTGGCTACGGCGCATCTTCGGCTAGGGAAGGGAAACCCAGGGGCGTTTCCGCTGGACCATCAGCCGCGAAACGCCCTGCTTCAGTAGCCCCGCCCCAGCTCGACCTGGTTGGGCAGTTGGGTGCCGGCGCGCCGGGCGCGCAGGTTCTCCAGCAGGATATCCAGGCTGTCGGGATTGTAGGTGGCGGGACTATCGGCGGAAACGTGCGGGGTGATCACCAGGTTGGCGGTGGTCCAGGCGCGGTGGCCCTTTGGCAACGGCTCCGGCGTGGTGACGTCGATCACCGCGCCGTCGAGGTGCCCGGAGTCCAACAGGTCGCACAGCGCGTCCTGGTCCAACAGGGCGCCGCGGCCAACGTTGATGATCTTGGCACCCTTGGGGAGCTTGGACAGGCGCGCGCGACTCATCAGATTGCGGGTTTCCGGCAATAACGGGCAGGCCAGGACGAGGAATTCCGATTCCGGCAGCACGGTGTCGATATCGCTGATCGCCACCATGCGGTCGAACTCGGGGTGCGGGGCGGGTGTGGTGCGCACGCCGATGGTTGTCATGCCCTGACTGCGCGCGGCGGCACCGGCATTGCCGCCGAGGTCGCCGACGCCGACCACGGTGCAGGTCTTACCGCGCAGGATGGTGGTGAAGTGCCCGGTCCAGTCTTCGCGGCGCTGCTGGGTGGCATAGGCCGGCATGCGGTTGTTCAGCATGGCCAGCGCCATCAGCGCGAACTCGCGCATCTTCGGCCCGTGCGCGCCGCGGTTGTTCAACAGCGCGACGCCCGGCGGCAGCCAGTCGAACGGCATCAGCTTGTCCATCCCGGCTGCCATGACAAAGACCATCTTCAGCTTTGCCGCACCCGCCAGCACGCGGCCCTTCAGCGTACCTGGCGTGCCGATCAGCAGCTCGGCATCGGCCATGCCCGCGGCAAACCCGTCATCGCTATCGGCATAGCTGACGTCATGGCCCAGGCCGATATCGGGTCGCCTGGCAGCCGCGTCGGCCCATTGCCGGGGCGTGATGACGAACAGGTCGTCGGGCGGAGGGTTCTGGATATGAATGCGCATGGCCGAACCCTGCCATGATCCGCATCAGCCAGAAAGAGCATGCAGAAACACCGCCGCCGCCTGCGCCACATTCAGGCTCTGCACCCGCCCGGGCCCGGAAATCCGCACCTGCCGCCGGCACGCCGCCAGCACCGGCGCCGACACCCCGGTCTCCTCATTCCCCAGCACCAGCGCCACCGGCCGGTCGCGCGGCAACTCCGCCAGCGGCAGCGCCGCCCGGTCCAGCGTGGTCGCCACCGTGCGGTAATGCGGCATCAGCGCATTGAGCGCCCGCGGCAGGTCACGCGTGCGAAACAGCCCGATATGCTCCAGCCCGCCCTCGGCAGTGCGAAACGCCGCATCCGACGGCAGCGCATGCCCGATCCCCTCGCCAATCAGCATGTTCGGCACCCCGAAAAACGCCGCACTGCGCGCGATCGCGCCCAGATTATGCGGATTGCCGATCCCGTCCAGCACCAGCAGCAGCTTGCCGCGCGGCGGGTTGTCCAAATCCAGGATCGCCGGCACCAGCGGCTTGGCCACCGCCACAATCCCGCCGTGATGCGGCGTGCCGGCCACCTTGGCCAGTTCCTCGGCCTCGACCATCCGATACGGCTTCTTCGCCCCCGCCATCACCGCGCAAAACGGCCCCGCCGCCAATTTCTGCCCCGGCAGGTAGAACAGCCGCAAAATGGCGTCCGGCCGCCGGGCAAACGCCGCAGACACGGCATTCATGCCGCAGAGATTATCGGTTTTCATCGCCCTGGCTTCCGCCGCCGGCGCCCCGGTGTCAACCTGCGGCCCAATGCACATCCCGATCCTGTTCCAGAACCCGCACTTCGTCGTGCTCAACAAGCCGGCCGGTCTCAAGGTCCATCCCGGCCCCGGCGGTGGCCCCAGCGTCGAAGATTGCTTCCCGACTCTGTCCCGGCGCAAGGACGGCCCCTGGCTCGCACACCGCCTGGACGCCGACACCGCCGGATGCCTGGTCATCGCCCTGCGCAAGACCGCCCTGCTCGCCGCCCAAGCCGAATTCGCCGCCGGCCGCGCCCACAAGACCTACTGGGCCATCGTCCAAGGCGCCCCGCCGCAAGACGCCGGCACCATCAACGCCCCCCTGCTCAAGCGCACCGAGCCCGCCGGCTGGCGCATGGTCGTCGATCCCGCCGGCCGAAATGCCACCACCGACTGGCGCGTGCTCGGCCGCGGCCCTGACACCACCTGGCTCGAACTGCGCCCCCGCACGGGCCGGACCCACCAAGTCCGCGCCCACGCCGCCGCCCTCGGCTGCCCGCTGCTGGGCGACGTGCTCTATGGCGGCAGCCCCGGCCCCCTGCACCTGCTAGCCCGCGAAATCCGCCTTGACCTCAACCCGCCAATCTTCGCAACCGCCCCAGTGCCCCCCCACATGAGCACCGCACTCGCCGTCGCAAACGGATGAAAGTTTTTGCGTCTTTTTTCAAAAAGAAGCGCTTTCTTTTTTGAAAAAAAGAAACAAAAAACTTTTATCCATTGGCGCTGTGTTTATCCGAGCAGATACCAGAGCCGGAACAACAGCTGCTCCGCCAGGCGTTGCCGGCGCAGGCCGCGCACCCGCAGCCGTCGCCACCACCCGCTCGCCAGCGCCGCCCTGATCCGGTCCAACTCCGCGCGCGCCGGCGGCGCCAGCAGCGCGCGCTGCCCATCCAGCGCGGCGACGTTTTCGCGCATCAGTCGCATGAACGCGCCCGGCCCCCGCCGCAATGCCGCCCACGCGCGCCGGGCAAACGAGCGCGGCACGCCCACCTCGTTGCCGCCATGCTGCCGGTACAGCACCACCGGCTCGGCATCGGCGACAAACCGCCCCCCCGCCGCAGTCACCAGCAGATACGCCCACCAATCATGCTGGCACCCCGCCGGCGCGACACTCCCGGCCACCAGCCGCGCCGCCGCCCGGTTCAGCGCCACAGTGCAGCCGATCGCCAGGTTCTGGATCAACGCCGCCGGAAACCCCACCGGCGGCACCACCAGGTCCGACATCCCAATCCGCTGCAATGTCGCATCGACCAACACCTGCCGCGCCGAATAAATCGCCGGATCGCCCGCGCCGAGCCCCGCCACCGCCCGCGCCAACTTGAAATCCAGCCAGACATCGTCCTGGTCGGCAAAGGCAACAATATCGTCCGGCCCCAGCATCGGCACGGCATGGCCCAACAGCGCCAGGAAACTCGCCGCCGACCCGACCCGGCCCGCAGGCGCATCCAACCGCTCCACCCGCCCGGCCGGCTGCGCCGCGGCAAAGTCGTGCAGGATCGCCACGGTATCATCGCCCGACCCATCATCGCGCCAGACCAGCCGCCAGTCCCGGTGCCCCTGCGCCGCGATGCTGGCAAGCTGCTCGCGCAGGAACGCCGCGCCTTGATAGGTGGCCAACAGGATGACGACACAGGAAGTCATCGAAGAATCTTCTTTTTGTGAACAAAAAGAAGCAAAAAAACTTTATCCATTTGGACCGGGCCTGGATGACTGGCACCCGGCCAAACGGATAAAGTTTTTTGGTTCTTTTTTTCAAAAAAGAACAACCTTCTTTTACCGCCCCGCACCCGCCCGGAAAATTTCGGCGATCGTCCGCGCCAACGCCGCCTCCCAGGGCGGCAGCCGCAGCCCGAACACCCGTTCCAGCTTGCCGCAATCCAGCCGCGAATCCGCCGGCCGCCGGGCAGGCGTCGGATAATCGGCGGTGCCGATCGCCTCGATCAACCGGGGCTGCGGATGGCCGAACGCGCCCGCACGCGCGATCGCCGCACTGGCCAGCCCGTGCCAATTGGTCTCCCCGCTGCCGGCCGCATGGTACACCCCGGCAAATCGATCCTGCCAGCCATCGCGCGCCACGATATCGGCAATGCCCAGGATCGCCTCGGCCAGATCGCCGGCCAGCGTCGGGCAGCCCTTCTGGTCCGCCACCACCCGCAGGTGATCGCGGGTGCGCGACAGGTTCAGCATGGTCAGCACGAAGTTGCGCCCGGACGCCGCATAGACCCAGGAAGTGCGCAGGATGATGGCGCGCGGACAGATCGCCAGCACCGCCGCCTCGCCGGCCAGCTTGCTGGCGCCATAGACGCTGGCCGGGCTGGTCGCGTCGTCCTCGGCATACGGCGCGCCCTTGCCGCCGTCGAAGACGAAATCGGTCGAGACATGGATCAGCGGAATGCAAGCCGCCGCGCAATATGCCGCCAGCACGGCGGGCCCGTCACGATTGGCCCGCCACGCGGCGGCCACGTCGTTCTCCGCCCGGTCGACGGCGGTATACGCCGCCGCATTGATCACCAGCGCCGGCCGGGCTTCGGCCAACAGCGCCGGCAAGGCGCCGACCCGGTCGAAATCCCAGTCCGGCCGGCCCACCACCCGCAATGCCCGCGCCCCGGCCGCCGCCCCCAGCGCTTGGGCCAGTTGCCCGCTGCCGCCGGTGACCAGAATGCTCACGCCCCCGATGCTCAAGCCCCCGATGCTCAAGCCATAAACCAGGCCGGGCACTCCGCCAGGCGCGGCAGCACGGCGTCCTTGTCCGACAGCTTGGCCTCCCCCGCCGACACCGGCCACGGCAAAGCGAGGTCAGGATCGTTCCAGATCACCCCGCGCTCGGCATCGCTATCGTAATGGGCGTCAACCTTGTAGGCCACTTCGCTATCCGGTTGCAGGGTGCAGAACCCATGCAGGAACCCGCCGGGAACCCACAACTGCGCGCCGCTCTCCGCATTCAGCACCGCGGTGACATGCTGGCCATAGGTCGCCGACCCCTTGCGAATATCCACGACGACATCCCAGATCGCCCCGCGCAGGCAACGCACCAACTTGCCCTGAACATTCGGCGCAATCTGACAGTGCAACCCCCGCACCACCCCGCGCGCGGCGGAATAGCTGTGGTTGTCCTGCACGAAATCAGCATCGATGCCGTGCTTCGCCAGCGCCACCTTGTTCCAGGTCTCGGCGAAATACCCCCGGCTGTCGCTGAACCGGCGCGGCGTGACCAGCGCCACCTCGGGGATGGCCAGGCGCTCGACCTGCATCAGACCTGCTCGCCGTTGGCCAGCATCATCAGCACCTGACCCAGCTCGGTCTTGCCCAGCGCCCGCGCCCGCTCGCGCAGCGCATCGGCATCGATCCAGCCCATGCGAAACGCCACCTCCTCGGGACAGCCGACCAGCATTCCCTGGCGCGACTGAATGGTCTGCACGAAGGTCGCCGCCTGCAACAGGCTATCCGGCGTGCCGGCATCCAACCACGCCGCACCGCGCCCGAGCTTCTCCACCTGCAAGGTGCCGGCCTCCATATACATCCGGTTGAGGTCGGTGATCTCCAGCTCGCCGCGCGCCGACGGTTTTACCCGCGCCGCCATCTCGGTGACCATCTTGTCGTAGAAATACAGCCCGATCACCGCCCAGTTGGATTTCGGCTGGAGCGGCTTTTCCACGATCTCGACGGCGCGACCATCCGCGTCCATGCTGACCACGCCATACCGCTCGGGATCGCGCACGTGATAGGCGAACACCGTCGCCCCATCCTGGCGACGCGCCGCACTTTGCAGCAATCGCGAAAGATGGTCGGCAAATATCAGGT
>JANXSA010000626.1 GCA_025352915.1 Rhodospirillales bacterium
TAAGCGCCTTCGGCCACGGGGGGGCATCCGGGCCTTGATGAAGGCCTCGACGCCCCCCGTGGCCAAAGGCGCTTAAGGATGGGGGTCTGGGGCCTCAGGCCCCAGCGGGTCCAGGGCAGAGCCCTGGCCTTACTTTCCTCCCGCGCTTGCCCCTCCGCGGTCGATGGGCTAGTGACGCGCGGCTTCTCGGACGCTGCGGCGGTTCCGGACCTTTCCGGCGCCGTGCCGCGTGTTGGCCCACCCCCGCGCAAGGATTTCTCCCGGATGGCACGCAACAAGATCGCCCTGATTGGCGCCGGCAATATTGGCGGCACCTTGGCCCATTTGATCGGCCTGAAGGAGCTGGGCGACGTCGTCATGTTCGACGTCTTCGGCGGTGTTGCCGCCGGCAAGGCGCTGGACATCATGCAGTCCGGCCCGGTCGACGGCTTCGACAGCGCGATGTCCGGCGGCAGCGACTATGCGGCCATTGCCGGGTGCGACGTGGTGATCGTCACCGCCGGTTTCCCGCGCATGCCGGGCATGACCCGCGACGACCTGCTGACCAAGAATGCCGGCGTGATCGCCCAGGTGGCCGAGGGCATCAAGGCGCATTGTCCCGATGCTTTCGTGATCGTCATCACCAACCCGCTGGACGTGATGGTGTGGGTGATGCAGCAGAAATCCGGCCTGCCGGCCCACAAGGTGGTGGGCATGGCCGGTGTACTGGACAGCAGCCGGTTCCGCTTGTTCCTGGCCCATGAATTCAACGTTTCGGTCGAGGACGTGACGGCGTTCGTGCTCGGCGGCCATGGCGACACGATGGTGCCGCTGATCCGCTATTCCACCGTCGCCGGCATTCCGGTGCCCGACCTGATCAAGATGGGCTGGACCACCCAGGCGAAGATCGACGCTATTGTTGAGCGCACCGCCAATGGCGGCGGCGAGATTGTTAAGCTGCTGGAAAGGGGTAGTGCGTTTTATGCCCCCGCGGCCAGTGCGATTGCGATGGCCGAGAGCTACCTGCACGACAAGCGCCGCGTTCTGCCTTGTGCCGTGCAGTTGAATGGCGAATACGGAATGGACGGTTTCTACGTCGGCGTGCCGGTGGTCATCGGCCGCAACGGCGTGGAGAAGATCATCGAGGTTGAGTTCACCGAGGCCGAGCGCGCCGCGTTCGACAAGTCCTGCGATGCGGTCAAGGGCCTGATCGAGGACTTCAAGAAGCTGGGAGTCTAAGCCGGATGAACATCCACGAATACCAGGGCAAGGAGCTGATCCGCCGCTACGGCGTAGCCGTCCTGGACGGGCATGTCGCCTGGACCCCCGAAGAGGCGGTCGAGGCGGCGCGCAAGCTGCCTGGCCCAGTATTTGTGGTGAAGTCGCAGATCCACGCCGGCGGCCGCGGAGCCGGGCGCTTTGCCGACGACCCCAACGGCAAGGGTGGTGTGCGCATCGCCCGGTCATTGGACGAGGTTCGCGCGGCGGCCGAGGCGATGATCGGCCACACGCTGGTCACCAAGCAGACGGGACCGGCCGGAAAGCGGGTCAACCGCATCTATGTCGAGGCCGGCTGTGACATTGCCCGCGAGATTTATCTGTCGCTGCTGGTCGACCGCGAAACCTCCCGGGTGACCATCATCGCCTCGACCGAGGGTGGCATGGCGATCGAGGAAGTGGCCGAACAGCACCCCGAGAAGATTCTCCGGGTTGCCATCGACCCAGCCAGCGGTCTGTGGCCGTACCATGCCCGCAAGCTGGCCTATGCGCTGGGGCTGGAGGGCAAGCAGATCGGCAGTTTCGGCAAGTTCGTTACCGCCCTGCACACGGCGTTCATGGAGCTGGACTGTGCGGTCGTGGAGATCAACCCGCTGGTGATCACCCGTGCCGGCGACGTCGTGGCGCTGGATGCCAAGGTCAGTTTTGACGACAACGCGCTGTATCGCCATCCCGATCTTGAAGCCCTGCGCGACGAGACCGAGGAGGACCCGAAGGAGTTGGAGGCGGCCAAGCACGCGCTGAACTACGTGGCGCTGGACGGCACCATCGGCTGCATGGTCAACGGCGCCGGGCTGGCGATGGCGACCATGGACATCATCAAGCTGTATGGCGGCTCGCCGGCGAACTTCCTCGATGTCGGCGGGGGCGCGACGCGCGAGCGGGTGACGGCGGCGTTCAAGATCATCCTGTCCGACCCGAACGTGGAAGGCATCCTGGTCAACATCTTCGGCGGCATCATGCGCTGCGACGTGATCGCCGAGGGCGTGGTAGCTGCGGCGAAGGAGGTTTCGCTCAACGTGCCCCTGGTGGTGCGGCTGGAGGGCACCAATGTGGAGCTGGGCAAGGAGATCCTCGCCCGCTCCGGCTTGGCGATTTCGTCGGCCGACAACCTGGCCGATGCCGCCGAAAAGATCGTCCGCGCCGTGAAGGAAGCCGCCTGATGGCCATTCTGGTCGACGCCAATACCCGCGTGATCACCCAGGGTTTTACCGGGGCCCAAGGCACCTTTCATTCCGAACAGGCCATTGCCTACGGGACGAAAATGATGGGCGGCGTGACTCCGGGCAAGGGCGGTGCGACCCATATCGGCCTGCCGGTGTTCGACACCGTGGCCCAGGCAGTGGCGGCCACCGGTGCCAACGCCACGGTCATCTATGTGCCGCCCAACTTCGCGGCCGATGCCATCCTGGAGGCGATCGACGCCGAGTTGCCGCTGATTGTTTGCATCACCGAGGGCATTCCGGTGCTGGACATGGTGCGGGTGAAGCG
>JANXSA010000054.1 GCA_025352915.1 Rhodospirillales bacterium
CAGAATTCCAGCACCATCGGCAGGAAGTCCGGCAGTTCGTGCGCGTCCATCGCGTAGCCGGCGGCCTCGTAGATGGCGGCGAGTTCCAGCATCGCCGGGCCGCGGTTGCGGGTGTCGCCGTGGACGTGCTCGAACAGATGCAGGCTGGTGCCGCGGCCGCGGTCGAACAGGCGGACATAGGCTTCCTCGCGGTCGAGCGCGTCGCCCACGCCGAGGCGGCGGGCAAGGCGGAGCAGCCGCGCCGTGGCCTGGCGGGAGAATTCCGTATGCGGAATGGTTGCCCGGATGTCGGCGAGATCGGCGCGCAGGCTGGCGTCGGGGTAGCGCAGCAGGGCGGAGAGGATGGCGTAGCGGCGGTTCATGGATTTATTCCCCGTTCGGCGGCGAGTGCTTCTTCGGCCTCGCGGATGCGCGGCGGCGCCATGCGGCCGGCCGAGGGGCCGGTGGCGCTGAACAGGTTGCCGGCCGTGCTGCCATCCGAGCAGCCATGGCCGAAGCTGAAGCCGCAGGAGGATTTCAGGTCGAAGGCGTTCTCGGCGTATTCGCGATGGGTGGTGGGGATCACGTAGCGGTCTTCATAGTTGGCGATTGCCAGGGTCTGGTACATGTCCTCCACCTGGGCGGCGGACAGGCCGACCTGTTGCAGGATCGCCTGGTCGTCGCGGCCCTCGACGGTGCGGGCCCGCATGTGCATGCGCATCGCCATCATGCGCTGCATGGCGAGGATCACGGGTTCTTCCTTGCCGGCGGTGAGCAGGTTGGCGAGGTAGCGGACGGGAATGCGCAGGCTTTGCACGTCCGGCAGCCCGTCCTTCCAGCCGACATGGCCGGCGGTGACGGCGGATTGCACCGGGGACAGCGGCGGGATGTACCAGACCATCGGCAGGGTGCGGTATTCCGGATGCAGCGGGAACGCGATCTTCCAGTCGATTGCCATGCGGTAGGCCGGGCTGCGACGGGCGGCATCGAGCCATGCTTCCGGCACGCCATCGGCGCGGGCTTGGGCGATCACCTTGGGGTCGCTGGGGTCGAGGAAGATGTCGAGCTGGGCCTGGTAGAGATCTTTCTCGTCCGGCACGGACGCCGCGCTTTCGATGCGGTCGGCGTCATAGAGCATCACGCCGAGATAACGGATGCGCCCCACGCAGGTTTCGGAGCATACGGTGGGCTCGCCGGCCTCGATGCGCGGGTAGCAGAAGATGCACTTCTCGGCTTTGCCGCTTTGCCAGTTGTAGTAGATCTTCTTGTACGGGCAGGCGGAGACGCACATGCGCCAGCCGCGGCATTTGTCCTGGTCGACCAGGACGATGCCGTCCTCCTCGCGCTTGTAGATCGAGCCGGACGGGCAGGCGGCGACGCAGGCCGGATTGAGACAGTGCTCGCACAGGCGCGGCAGGTAGAACATGAAGGTCTTCTCGAAGGCGCCGTAGATTTCCTTCTGGATGCCCTCGAAGTTGCGGTCCTTGGAGCGTTTGCGGAACTCGGTTCCGAGGATTTCCTCCCAGTTCGGGCCCCACTTGATCTCCATGCGCTCGCCGGTCAGCAGGCTGATCGGGCGCGCCACCGGCATCGCCTCGCTCTCGGGCGCGGTTTGCAGGTGCGAGTAGTCGAAGGTGAAGGGCTCGTAGTAGTCGTCGATCTCCGGCAGGTCGGGATTGGCGAAGATGTTGGCCAGGATGCGCCACTTCGCCCCGATGCGTGGTTGCAAGGCACCGTTGCGCTTGCGCGTCCAGCCGCCCTTCCAGCGGTCCTGGTTCTCCCATTCCTTGGGGTAGCCGATGCCGGGCTTGGTTTCGACATTGTTGAACCAGGCGTATTCGACCCCCTCGCGGCTGGTCCAGACCTGCTTGCAGGTCACCGAACAGGTGTGGCAGCCGATGCACTTGTCCAGGTTGAGCACCATCGCGATCTGTGCGCGGACTTTCATGGTCGTGTTCCCCCTCAGGCCGTGCGCATGTCGGCGGCTTGCGGGGTGACCCGCGGGCCGTCGAGCCAGTCGACGTTGTTCATTTTTCGCACCATGACGAACTCGTCGCGGTTGGTGCCGATCGTGCCGTAGTAGTTGAAGCCGTAGGCGAGCTGGGCGTAGCCGCCGATCATGTGGGTGGGCTTGACCGTGGTGCGGGTGACGCTGTTGTGGATGCCGCCGCGGGCGTGGGTGATTTCGCTGCCTGGCACGTTCACGATCTTCTCCTGTGCGT
>JANXSA010000108.1 GCA_025352915.1 Rhodospirillales bacterium
ATAGGACCCCACCCCATGCGCCTCTTCTCCGCCACCCTCGCCACCGAAACCAACACCTTCTCCCCGCTGCCCACCAGCATCGAGGGCTACAAGGAGGGCGTCTGGCTTCGCCCCGGCGAACACCCGGCCGACGCCCCGCGCATGTGCACCGCCACCCTCTTCGTCGCCCGCCGCCGCGCCGCGAAGGACAACTTCACCCTGATCGAAGGCTCCTGCTTCGCCGCCTCGCCGGCCGGCACCACCAACCGGGCGGACTACGAAACCATGCGCGACGAAATCCTGGCCCAACTCGAACAAGCCCTCCCGCTCGACGGCGTTCTCCTGGGCCTGCACGGCGCCATGGTCGCCCACGGCTATGACGACGTCGAAGGCGACATCATCGAGCGCGTGCGAAACATCGTCGGCCCCGCCTGCATCATCGGCGTCGAGCTTGACCCGCACTGCCACCTCACCATCAAGCGCGTGCGCCTGGCCGACATCACCATCCTCTACAAGGAATTCCCCCACACCGATGTGGTGGACCGCGCCGAAGACCTCCTCACCCTGGTCCTCAAAACCATCCGCCGCGAAATTCGCCCCACCCAGGCGCTCTACGACGCTCGCCAGATCGGCTCATACCCGACCACGCTGCCGCTGATGCGCGCCTTCGTCGACCGCATGATGGCCATGGAGGGTCAAAATGGCATCCTCTCCATCTCCATCGGCCACTGCTTCCCATACGCCGACGTCCCCGAAATGACCGGCCGCATCCTGGTCATCACCGACAACAACAAGCCCCAGGCCGACGCACTTGCCATCACCATCGGCGAGGAGTTCGTCTCCATGCGCGGCCGCACCGCCCCGGACTATCTCGACGTCGACGCCGCCATCACCGCCGGCCTGGCCGCCAACGCCTACCCCGTCGTCATGGCCGACCCCGCCGACAACGCCGGCGGCGGTGCGGCCAGCGACAACACCACCATCCTCAAGCGCCTGATCGAACGCGACGTGCAGGACGCTGCCCTCGGCCCGATCTGGGACCCCATCGCCGTCCGCCTGTGCTTCGACGCCGGCCTCGGCGCCACCTTCGCCCTGCGCTTCGGCGGCAAGATCGGCCCGACCTCCAACACCCCGGTCGACGCCATGGTCACCGTCATCGGCCTGGCCCGCGATTGCTACCAGTCCTTCGGCCCCGCCCAGGCCGAACTCGGCGACTGCGCCGCCATCCGCATCGGCGGCGTCGAAGTGGTGCTGGAGACCAAGCGCAACCAGGCGCTCGGCCTCGAACTCTTCCGCAATGTCGGCATCGAACCCACCGAGAAAAAACTCGTCATCGTTAAATCCACCAACCACTTCATGGCCGCCTATGGCCCGATCGCCAAGAAAGTCCTCTACATCGACGCCGACGGCCCGATCCCGCGCGACTACCGCAAAATCCCATACACCAAAGTCCAGCGCCCGATCTGGCCGCTCGATGAGGGCTCCACGCCGGGCCTCATCCTATAAAAGAAAGCATGTTCTTTTTTGAAAAAAAGAACCAAAAAACTTTCATCTGTTAAGCACGGCCCAAATGGATGAAAGTCTTTTTGCTTCTTTTTCTACAGAAAAAGAAGAATCCTTCCCCCTCTCGGAGCCCATCGCATGAACCAGAACCCCGTCCGCCAGAAACTCCGCGCCGGCGGCACCGTCTTCGGCACCATGGCATTCGAGTTCTTCACCCCCGGCCTCGCCCGTATCCTGGCCAGCGCCGGGGCCGAGTATGTCATTCTGGACCAGGAACACTCGGGCGCCGGCATCGACACCATCAAGGCGCAACTCGGCTTCGCCCGCGGCGCCGGCATCGTCCCCATCGTGCGGGTTCCCGCCTGCACCAAGGAGCTGATCTGTCCGGTGCTCGACGCCGGCGCGCTCGGCATCATGGTCCCGATGGTCGAAAGTGCGGAAGAGGCTCAGGCCCTGGTCCAGTGGTGCCGCTACCGCCCGCTCGGCAAGCGCGGCCTCGCCCTCGGCCTGGGCAATGACGACTACCAACTCCACCCGCCCCGCGCAGCACTCGACGCCGCCAACGACGCCATCCTGACCATCGCCATGATCGAGACCACCGCCGGCCTGCACCACGCCCGCGCAATTCTCGCCACCCCCGGCATCGACCTCGGCTGGATCGGCCATTTCGATCTTTCCGACAGCCTCGGCATCGCCGGCGACTTCGCCAACCCGCGCTTCACCGCCGCCGAGGCCGACATCATCCAAGCCGGCCGCGAGACCAACACCCCGCTCGGCTGGCTCGCCAATGACGGCGCCGCCGCGAAAGCCGGCATCGCCCGCGGCTTCCGCGCCCTCTGCCTGTCCACCGATGTCGCCCTGCTGCGCACCGCACTGGCGGCCGAGATCACCGCCGCGCGCGCCTGACCATGCTCACCCGCACCGTCACCCTCTTCCCCCGGCCCCAAGATCCGCCTCGTCAGCGACCCCTTCGACCGCGATAAGGCCGCCGAGGCGATCAGGCGGATCCAGCTCCTGGTGGCCCGCGCGAGACAGCCGCCGCTGCCCGCTCACTGATCCGCTCCGCCCGCACCCACCAAGCCCCCACCACCAACAGCAACCCCATCCCCATCACCGCCGAAACCAACACCGCCACCTGCGCCCCCACCCGCTCCGCCAGCGCCCCCACCATCAACTGCCCCACCGGCCCCGTCCCGATCGCCACCGTGATCAACCCCATCTGCCGGCTGCGCACCGCCGGCGGCACCCGCGTCAGCACCAGCGTCGTTTGCATATTGCCGAACAGCGCCGCCCCCATCCCCCCCAGTATCAACAGCGCGCACGCCAGCCAATAGGCCGAGACCTGCGTCATCGCCATCACGCAAACCAGGAACACCACCGACCCGCCCACCATCAGCAGGCTGGCGCGGCTCTTCGGCGCCACCGCCGCCAGCACGATCCCGCCCAACAGCGACCCGAACGCCTCCGCCGAGGCCAGCAACCCCGACCACGCCTGGGACACTCCAAACACCACCAGCGCCAGCGGCGCCACCAGCGCCGAATAGCTGAACGCGAAACAGTTCATCACCACCGTGACCAACAGCACCGCCCGCACCGTCGGATCGCCCATCGCATAGGCAAACCCATCCGCCAGGTCGCGCGGCACCCGCCCCAGCGTCAGCCGCCGAGTCTCCTGCACATGCCGCACCCCCGGCACCAACAGCGCCGCGACCGCAAAACACCCGGCGGACACCGCAAACGCCCCCGCCGCCCCCAGCCCGGCAAACGCCGCCCCGCCCGCCAGCGGCCCAACCCCGCGCATCATCGCATTGGTCAAACTATCCAGCGCGACGGCCCGCCCCATCATCGCCGGCCCCGCCGCCTCGCCGCACATCCGCCGCCGCGTGCTCATCTCGGTCGCCCACACCGAGCCCCCAACAAACGCCGCCACCGCAACGTGCCAAGGCCGCAACACCCCGCCCAGCGCCAGCGCGCACACGCTGCCTGACGCCGCCATGCTGACCACCATCCCCCATTGCAGGATCGCCTTGCGGTCGATGGCGTCCGACACAACGCCCGCCACCGCCCCGAACAGCAGCATCGGCAGCGCCCGCATCGCCGACACCACCGCCACCGCAAACCCGGACCCGCTCACCTCCCAGGTAAACAGCGCTGCCGCGAGCGTGTCGGAAAACCGCATCGCATTGCCCAAGCCGCCGATCACCCACAGCCGCAGGAAATCGGGCGTGGTCAGCAGCATGCGCAACGGGTGCTTCAACGGTGGCGATTCCATCCCGCCGCACGTCACCACGCCCCGCCTTGCATGGCCAGACGCGCCAACCCGCCCTAGGATCAACGCAGCCAATCAAACGGAGGAATACCATGCGCGTGCCGGCCCCGACCCGTGACCAGATGACCCCCGAGCAACAAGCCGTCAACGACGCCGCCGTCGCCGGCAAGCGCGGCCGCATGCCGCCGCCGGCGCTCGCCTGGATCCACTCGCCCGAGCTGGCCATGCGCACCCAGCACCTCGGCGAGTTCATCCGCTTCGACACCGAATTCGGTCCCGCCCTGATGGAAATTGCCGTCCTGGTCACCGCCAAATACTGGCGCTCGCACTATGAATGGTGGGCCCATCGCCGCCTGGCCGAAACCGCCGGCCTCGACGCCGCCATCATCAATGCCATCCGCGACGGCAAACCCCTGCCGCCGGGCGATGAGAAGACGCAGGTCATCTACGACTACGCCAAAACCCTGCACGAAACCCGCGAAGTCCCGATGGCGCTGCACAACCGCATGATGGCCGCCTGGGGCCCGCGCGGCGTCGCCGAAGTCATCGGCATCTGCGGTTACTACACCCTGGTCAGCATGACCCTGAACGGCTTCGATGTCGGGCTGCCGGATGGGCAAACGTCAGAAATCTAGCGAAGGGAAGGCGAGGGCTTTGCCCTGGACCCACCAAAGGCCGAGGGCCTTTGGAAACCCATTCATTTTTAAGGGATAAGGTCCAGGGGCTTGGCCCGTCGCGCGAAGGCGCGCTCGGGGCCTGGCGGGTCTGGGCAGAGCCCAGCCTTACGTAACTTAGTGCCCATGGAGCGCTGCCCTCGACCCGCGACGCCCGGCGGCCCCAGATCGGGCATCATCGCGCGGCCATCATCGCGCGGCCAGGATGCCTTGCAGGACCTCGATGAGGCGGGCGGGGCCGCACGGCTTTTGCAGGAAGACGGCACCGGGGAAAGCATTCTGGTGTTGCGAGGCGGAATAGCCGGAGAGCACGATGAACGGCAGGCCACGGGCGACCAGCGCCGCGGCGGCGGGGCTGGAGCTTACGCCGGCGAGATTGGCATCGAGGATGGCCGCATCGCAGGCGCCGCTTTCGATCAGGGCGAGGGCCGCTTCGAGCCGGCCGGCCACGCCGGCGCTGGCGAACCCGGCCTCGATGATGAGCTCCTGGAGGTCGAACGCGATCATCGGTTCGTCGTCCACGATGAGAATGCGCGGGGTCTGCGAGTCAGGGGCGGGCGTCATGGGGGGGGCGTCATGGCGGGCTCGTCAGGTGAGGGGTGTTGGCGGGAGGGGTGAGATTTCAAGCCCGGTCTCGATGGCGCCGTCGATCGGGGCGCTGAGGTTCCAGGCGATCCCGCTGGCGTGGAAGAGAATTTCGGCGACGCCGTGGACGGCGGCGCCCGCCATCGGCCCGATGATCATCTGGCCGAAGCCATGGCGGGTGGGGGTTGCGACCGGCGGGCCACCATCCTCCAGCCAGGACATGGAAAAGGCCTGTTGGCAGTTGGCATCTACCCGCCAGGAGATGCACACCCGGCCCTCGCGGTTCGACAGCGCGCCGTATTTGCCGGCGTTGGTGGCGAGTTCGTGCAGTGCCATGCCGATGCCCTGGGCGGCGGCCGCCGAAAGCCGCGCGGGCGGGCCATCGAGTAGCACGCGGGTGCCGATCAGGTCCTTGAAATGGGCGAGCTGGCCGGTGACGAGTTCCGCCACATCGACGCCCCGCCATTGGTTTTCGACCAGCAGGTCATGGCTGGCGGCGAGGCCGATGACGCGCTCGGACACACGGGCGACGAAGGTTTCCGGGTCGCCGTGCCGGGCGGTTTGGCGGATCATGGCCTGGACCACGCCGAGCAGGTTCTTGGCGCGATGGTTGACCTCGGCCATCAGCAGCAAGGCGTGCTGCTCGGCGCGCTTGCGCTCG
>JANXSA010000109.1 GCA_025352915.1 Rhodospirillales bacterium
TTGTTTCATAATAAGCATGAGTTGACGTTTGCGTGGAGGCGGGGGGACGGCGAGGGCTCGGCCCAGCCTTGCCCTATCGCGAGTCCTTGATTTAGAGCCCTGGGGCAACCCGATCCACCGCGGTCATTGACCGGCGCGGCAAGGGCCAATTTCTCGATGCTTGACGACGAAAGCGAGGGTCCTTCGCCTCGCGCGGGATAAGGTGGGGCGGCCGGGAGGGAGGATTGGCACATGGTGCCGCGCGCTGCTTGCATAGACGATCGCGTTTGTTCTAAACCCTAGCGCATCTTTCAACACCGGTAGCGTTGTGGAAATTTCCTTAGCCCTGGCAGCACCTCGATCAGGCATCGCCGTATCGCTTGAATTCGCGTCGGTCCTGGCGCCGGGCGGGAATTTCATCGGGCGACCCCGGCGGAAGCGCGAGCGATGATGGTCCGCGCATGAACCTCATTCGTGTGATCCGCAAAGGTCTTCGCCAGATCCCGCTGTTGTGGCGCAGGCCGGACGAGTTTTTGAGAAATGTCAGGCAGTTTACCGACCCGGTGGGATTTCGCGCGCAACTTCTGGATTTTCCGGAGATCAGGGCACTTCGCGTTGAAGCCGGGGCAAATCGGCCACCGACACTTCATGTCCTGCTACCTGTCATTGCGCGGCTGGCCATGACGGGGGGGCCGAATACTGTCCTGAACATTGGTATGCATCTGGCACAATGTGGGTTGGCGATCCGTTTCGTCTGCTGCGACCAGCCGCTTGAGCCCGAAACGGAATGGTTCTGGCGGCACCTCCGGCAACTGACCGGTCTAGAGGTAGACCGTGACCAGGTCGCTCTTCACGATGGTTACTCTGCGCCTCTCGATATTGGACCCAATGATCTGGTTCTTGCAAGCTTCTGGACCACCGCGCACCAGGCACTGCCGATTCTTGACTATACAAACCATAAGCAGTTTCTGTATTTGATACAGGATTTTGAACCCGGCTTTTACCCATGGTCGAGCCGTTACGCGCTGGCGCTGGAGACGCATGGCTTTCCGTTTCGGGCAATCATCAATGAGAGCTTCTTGACCGACTATCTTTTTGGCATCGCCGCAGGTCAGTTTGCCGACGCCTCGTTTCGCAGTCGATGCGCCACCTTCGAACCAGCGATCGACAGCCGGGTTTTTCGGCCAGTGTCGCCGGATGGGGTGGCCCGTCGGGGCCGACGGCTGCTTGTCTACGCTCGACATACAAATCCGCGGAACCTGTTGGGAATTGCGATCGCAGCGCTGCAAGCCGCTCTGGCAGATCCGGTTTTCTCCGGTGATTGGGAGATACTCGCAATCGGTGCGCGGGGTGGCCTGCCGCAGCTGGAGCTTGGTGGCGGGCATGTGTTGAAAGAGGCGCCTTGGCTGGACTATGAAGGCTATGGGAAACTGTTGCAGAATTCCGACATCCTGCTCTGTCCGATGCTGTCGCCGCACACGAGCTATCCGGTGCTGGAAATGGCTGCGTGCGGCGGGTTGAGCGTGACCAACAGTTTTGCATCCAAGACTACAGAGCGGTTGGCGGCGATATCACCGAATATCCTGGCTGTTGCGCCAACCGCCGCCGGATTCACATCGGGCCTGATCAATGCGGCCAAGCGGGTATCGGCCGGCGTGAACCGCGAGGCGCCGGTGCATCTTCCTTCGACGTGGGACGAGTCGTTGTCCGGCGTCAAGGGCATGGTGACTGGGATGCTGGCAGATGCGGCACGAGAGCATAACGATACCCACAGGCTCTGACAGAGCCATCCCTGAACCGCAGGGTTGGCGCAGGTGGCGGCGGGGTTTTTGGCGATTCCTGGCGGGCAGTTGATGCATTTGTTTCATAACAAGCATGAGCTGACGTTTGCGTGGCGGCGGGAGGACGGCCCATCGGCGTTAGGGTAAGGAAGGCGAGGGCTCTGCCCTCGACCCGCAAAGGGTCAGGGACCCTTTGATCCCATTACTTTAAGTGATTGTACCGGTTGTCAGCGATCGAACCCGGGTGGCAATCTGGCAATACCGGCGTAGCCAGGCACCCTTCAATTTTCTGCAAAAATAAGGTCCAGGGGCTTGGCCCCTGGCGGGTCTGGGCAGAGCCCAGCCTTGCCTTGCTACCCCTAGCGCCCCAGCGCCCGCCAGCGGGCGACGTTGCGGTTGTGCTCTTCCAGGGTTTTGGCGAAGGCGTGGCCGCCGGTTCCGTCGGCGACGAAGTAGAGGTTTTCGCTGGGGGTTGGGTGGGCGACGGCGGCCAGGGCGGCGGCGCCGGGGCTGGCGATGGGGCCGGGGGGGAGGGCGGGGATGCGGTAGGTGTTGTAGGGGTTTGGGGTGTCGAGGTCGGCGCGGGTGATCGGGCGGTCCAGGGTGCCGGCGCCACCGCTGGCGGCGTAGATGACGGTGGGGTCGGATTGCAGGCGCATGCCGCGCTTGAGGCGATTGAGGAAGACCTGAGCGATGTGGGGGCGTTCGGGGCCGCGGGCGGTTTCGCGTTCGACGATGCTGGCCAGGGTCAGGAGGTCGTGCGGGGTGGCCAGCGGGAGGTTTTCGGCGCGGGTGGCCCAGGCTTCGGCCAGCGCGCGGTCCATGGCGCGGGTGGCGCGGTCGAGCAGGGCGGCGCGGGTTGTGGCGCGTTCGTGGAGGTAGGTGTCGGGGAGGATTGTGCCTTCCTGGGGGATGACGGCGTCGCCGGAGAGGGTTTCGGTGTGCTCCAGGAGGATGGCGATGGCGGCGGCGGTCAGGCCTTCGGGGATGGTCAGGC
>JANXSA010000117.1 GCA_025352915.1 Rhodospirillales bacterium
GAGTGGCGACGTCGCAGGTGGTGCCGCGGTCGATCAGTGTGGCGCCGGTCGCGGCGATGCGCCATTCGTAGTCGCCGCCCGGCGCGCGCGAGGCAAAGGTGTAGCCGGCCTCGACGGTGACCACCGGTCCGCCGGGAACAGCGAGCGTGGCGATGGCGTACTCCTCGACCGCCTCGCCATGGCCGTGGTGACGCACCGCGGCGGCGAGCAGCTCGGGCTCGCCGGCGCCGAACAACATGAGTGCGGCGTCGATGCCGTGGATGCCGAGATTGCGCATCGCGCCGCCGCCGGCGACCAGTGGGTCGAGCATCCAGGGACACCGTCGGCGCGGTAGCGGTCGGGTACGCCGTTGACGATGCGGAACTGGGCATGGACGAGCGGGCCAAGGCGGCCGGCGGCGTCGAGGCGGGTGAGCTCCGGCCAGACCGGCGAGCAGCGGTTGGCCAGCGGCACGGCGATGAAGTGGCCGGCGGGCGGGGCGAGGGCAGCAAGCGCCGCGGTGGCCGGCGCGGCAGGTTTCTCCAGCACCATCGGCAGGCCGGCGGCGAGGCAGGCACGCGCCATCGCCGGGACGTCGCGGGGATCGCCCATCACCACGATGGCATCGGGCCGGGCGGCGATCAGGTCCGCGAGGCTGTCGGCGGGCGGTGCTGCGTGTCGCGCGGCGAAAGCGGCGGTGACCGCCGGGTCGGGGTCCCACACGCCCTGCACTTCGGCGCCGGCATGGCGGGCGGCGTCGATGTGCATCGGCGCGTGCCAATGCCCCACGCCGGCGATGGCGAGGCGGACGGTCATTTCCGCTCGACGTTCCAGAACACGAATTCGCTCGCGTTCACAACGCCGACAAGATTGGTGCGCCACGCCTTGGGGGCGAGGAACTGGCCGGCCAGGAGATAGGGCATGACCTCGTAGAACCGTTCCTGCAGCGCATCCATCGTCGTCTTTTGCGCCGCCGGCGTGGTGGCGGCGAAGTAGGCGTTGCGGCGGGCGTCGAGCTCGGGGTCGCAGGGATTGGGCACGAAGTTCGGCAGGCCGCAGGGCGCGCGGAGTTGGGTGGCGGTGAGCGGGCTGCCGACGACGCGGCCGGGCGCCCAGGTCGGGTGCATGTGCCAGCCAGGCGAGTTCGGCCCGGGCTTGTCGCCGCGGGTGGCGCGGGTGACGACGGTGCCCCAGTCGGTCGCCTGGAGGTCGACGTTGATGCCGGCCTCGCGCATCAACTGATGCAGCACCAGCGCCATCTGGTGCATGATCGGCTGGTCGGCGGGGTCCAGCAGCACCACCGGCTGTCCGCCATATCCGGCCTCGGCGAGCAGCGCACGGGCGCGTGCGGGATCGGGCCGGGCGAAGGGGGCGGTGCCGGCCGCACTCTCGTTGACCGAGCCGCAGGCCATGATCGAGAGGCAGAGGCGCTGGTACTCAGGATTGCCGACCGCCGCGGTCAGCACCTGGGCCTGGTCCATGATGTGCGCCATGGCGCGCCGGCCGGCGGGCTTGTCGAAGGGCGGATGGGCGGCGTTCATCCAGAAGAATGCCTGGCTGCCCATGGTGTCGAGCACTTTCACCACCACGTCGGGCGAGCGGCGCAAGATCGGCAGCAGGTCGACCAGCGGCAGGTCGAGACCGTCGACCTCGCCGCGCAGCAACGCCTGCACCTGTGTGGTCGGTTCCGGCATGATGATCCACTCGACGCGGTCGAAGCGGGCGATCTTGCCGCCCCAGAAGCCGTCGGCCGCCTCCGGGCGCGGCCGGTAGCCGGAGGCTTTGGCGTAGACCGCGCGGCTGCCCGGCACCCATTCGTTGTGCACGAAGCGGAACGGGCCGGAGCCCACGACCTCGGTGAACTGGATCTGGGTGAACGGGTCGGTTTTGGCGTCCGCCGCACGCAACACGAAGGTCGGCTGGATGGCGTCGGCCAGGGTCTCGCGCACCAGGCCGAACGGCTCCTTCAGCCGGATCTCGAAGGACAGCGTGTCAGTGGCGACCAGCACGTCCATGCGCGCCCGCATGGTGCCGCCCGAGGCCTTGCGCCGCGACCAGCGGTCGAGCGAGGCGACGGCGTCCGCCGCGGTGATCGGGCTGCCGTCGTGGAACGCCATGCCGGCTCAGCGTGAAGCGCCAGGTCAGGCCGTCGGGGCTGGCCTCGTAACGCTCGACCGCCTGCGGCCGCGGCACGTTGGCGGAGTCGTATGAGAACAGCGGCTCGTAGACCAGGTAGCCGTGGTTGCGGGTGATCGCCGCGGTGGTCCAGGTGGTGTCGAGGATGCGCAGATCGGCTTGCGGCACCCAGCGCAGGGTGGACTGGGCCTCGGAGGATGTGGGAGCGGTCGACAACGCGGCGGCGAATAGGGCGGCAAGCACGGCGGCGCGGCATTTGGTGATGACGCGCGATGGCACGGTGGATCGCATGATCCTCGTCTCCCTGCTTCCCCGAACAGGCTAGCACCGAGATCGCAGCGCTGACCCGACATTTCCCGTATGCCCGGTTCATCAGGGCAGCTTGGGTGAACGATAAGACCAGCTCCCGGAGGTGATCAATGCCTGGACGTTTGCGCCGGGCGACAAGGTCATGCAGATCGAGAACGACTATGACAAGGAAGTCTACAACGGCGACATCGGCTACATCGACGATGTCGATCCCGATGCCGGCGAGCTGACCGCTTGCTTCGACAGGCTAACGTTCTATCTGTCGGCGCACCCAGTCTTCACGAAATTCAGCGTGTTCGGCCCGCAGAGCCACTGCTGTCCTCTGAGCTGCATCGGCCAGCCACCCGTCCTTGCGGCTCTTGAGATCCTTACGGACCGCACCCCCGACGTCTCCCGTGCCAACGTGGATCGCCGCTAAATCCTGTCCCATGGCCCCCAGCATGCGAGCGCTCAACAACACGCCGATACCAACCAACTTCTCCCCCGGATCATCGTCGTCGTTTCCGGCTTGATTCACAGAGCTTGCGCCGGATCGATAAGCGTTGATCTTGCGATTGTTGGGCGACAACCGACGTACTGCGATCCCGTCGACAAGCCGATACCAAGGATCTGGCGACCGGTGGCGACCCGTTGATATCTCGATGCAGCGAAGCGCTCGTCCGGCGCCGTCGTGAACGCGCGTCCAGCCTGAAGGAACGACACCCTTCGCCTCTCTGATCACCCAATCGCCACACCAAACCGACTGTGCAACCCAACGGGGCCGACCCAGGCTTCCTACACCCGCACTGCGGTACCAGATTTGAGGCGGAGGTGATCCTGGAGGTAGAGCGGCAAGCAACGCCCCCTCGTATCGTGGCCACAATTTCGGGCGTTGTCCCTCGGGTCGTTCCGCGAATTTCCTTCGCTTCTTGTCGAGCTTTGTCCAGAAACCGGCTCGCTCCTTCTCCGGTACGATCACCGCCTTCCGCAACCAACCAAGATCTCGATCAAGGATGAACGGTCGAGGCTCGGACAACCCTTTTCGGTAGCCGCTTAAGATCGCGTCTGCGATTGCCTGCGCATCCGGGCCGCTGGGTTCAGATGTGGTAAGCAGTGCACTCGTCGCCAATCGAAGCAAATCCAAGGTGTATGGCATCTCGGCGGCTTCATCATAGTCGTTGACGCCCCAGACAAGGCGCCCATCCAAATCTCGCCAAGTACCAAAGTTCTCGAGATGGATGTCACCCACCGCGAGCACCCTGGTTGCAACAGTAAGTTCCGGCTCAATGTCCTGGATCGTTTCGGCCCAGCGCCAGTAGGTTGCGCGGAGGAAGGGGAAAGGGCCAGACGCCATCTCATACCGTTTCTCGAGAAGACCCTCCTCGACAACCTCGTGGCCCAACTCGTTGCGTAGAAATGCTTCATACGCGTCCGTAGATCGAAGAATTCTCATATTGGCTCCCCAATTCGAGCGATAGGCAATGCGCGAATGATACAGGATCACGGCGCCGGCATCACGACTTTCAGCCCTGAACGAGGCGATGCGGGCCTTGCTATTCGGCGCGGTATTCGAGGACCTGCTGGCGCTCGACTTGCCCGAGGGCCGCAACCTCGCTGACGAGTATCTGCGCCGCCGCGGATGGCAGGAGAGTGCCGACACGCGCGACTACGTCGCCGCCCTGCACTCCAACATTGCGCGACGTGCTGCGTTCGGACATCCTTGCGTAACATCGGAGGGGCGGGTCATGAGCTTGAGGATCGCAGCGGTGGGCTGGGCTGCTTCGGGCGAAGTGGTCGCCACCTTCAGTGCCCTGCTGCTGGGCGTGTTCATGGTTTTCATAGTTGGGTTCGCAGGTGCCGAGGTGCTGCACGAGGCAGCGCACAACACGCGCCATTCCATCGCCTTTCCCTGCCACTGAGCGGTGGCGGCATTTCGCGCGCTGGTGTTCGCGGCGCTGTTGGCCGGGATCGCAGCGGGGCTGGCGACGTCGGCGGTGCAGGCGGCGCGGCTGTGGCCGCTGATTGATGCCGCCGAACTGCTCGAGTCGCATGGCAATGATGGCCACGTCCACGGGCCGGCCGGATGGAGCCCCCATGGGGCGCTACGGCCGGCGCTGACGGTGCTGTTCAACATGGCGGCCGGGATCGGCTTCGCGCTGATGCTGAACGCGGCGGCGCGGCTGCGCGAGCTTCGCTCCGGGGTGGGGCTGACGGTGGGTGAGGGCGTGGGATGGGGAGCGGCGGGGTTCGCCGCCTTCGCGCTGGCGCCGGCGCTAGGACTGCCACCTGCTTTGCCTGGAATGGCGGAGGGCGCGTTGCTGGCGCGGCAGATCTGGTGGGTGGCAACGGCGGGCTGCACACTGGGCGGCATCGCGATGCTCGCCTGGGCCGGTGGGGCGTGGCGCGGGGTCGGCGTGGCGCTAATGGCGTTGCCGCATCTAGCAGGGGCACCCGTGGCGGGCCATGGCGGCGCGGTGCCGGGGGATCTGGCGGCGGCGTTCGTGGCAGGGTCGCTAGCGGCCTCGGCGGTATTCTGGGTGGTGCTGGGCGGCGTTTCGGGCTGGGTGCAGCAGCGCTGGGCCTGAAGGAGGGCCGGCGCCTTCTGCTCAGGTCGGTCCGAGTTCCACCGGCTGGCCATGCGGCGTGGCGTGATAGGCGGCTTCCCAGGCGTGCTTGCGGGCGTGGAGTTCCGCGGGGGCTACGAGGCCCTTGGCAGTGACGAGGCGTTCCAGCGCCACGAGCCAGTGCTCGTAGTAGTGGCTGCCGTCATCCGGCTCGTCGCGGGCTTCGGCCTGCTTCAGCACGTCTGCGAGGGTTGCGGCCCATTCGGGCCAAGTGAAGGCGCCCTCGGCGCTTAGGCGGACGGCCAGCGCGAAAGCCTGGGCCTGCCAGGGTTCGGCAAAGACGGGTCCGTCGGGGCCGGCGGGAAGGCCCGGCAGGGCAGCGAAATCAGCCATGGTCGAGATAGGACTCCCACAGGTCGGCGCAGATCGTGTCTCGCGGGTTGGCGTCGGGGCCCCAGATGTCGGTGGCGCGGAAGCGGACGGTGTAGACGTGCTGGGGGTTCTCGCCCTGGAAGAGGGCATTGGTGTCGGGGAAGACATGGGCGCCGTGGTGGGCGGTGACGTCGCCGGCGTGGCCGCGCAGGTAGCGGGGTAGGCGGGTGTGGGTGGTGGGGTTGATGACACGGGCGCGCACGCGCGCGCCCGGGGCGAAGCGGGGCATGGTATCAAGCGGGCGGGTTTTGGGGGCGCCGGCGAGAAAGCGCGGCACGATCATTTCGGGACGCAGCTGCGGCGTTGCCTTGGGTTGGCCGTTCGCTGGCCTGCCAGCTGCAATCTCCTCTCGCGCGATCAGGCCCGCGTCCACAGCCAGTGTCTCATAGACGTTGAACCAGCGTTCATAATAGCTCATGCGGAGGTAGTCAGCAGCGGGAATGCGTTCTTGCGCTTGGCGGAAGACGTCAGTGTTCCATTTGCCCCATGCGCCCAGAGCGGAGGCAAGGCCCATAACGCGAGCTTCCCAAGGGGCGTGGAACAAAGGTTCGTCGACTTCGGGCATCAGGGGGCCGAGGCCGTGCATCCCGCCCATGTCGTGGACTGAGTTCATGGCGCGGCCACGCGTGCGGTGCCGATCATGGCGTCGCGCGTGACGAGGTCGGCAAGTTGTTCCTCGTTCAGCGACGCGGTGCCGGCGGGGCGCTCTGGCAGGACGAGATAGCGAAGTTCTGCGGTGGAATCCCAGACGCGGACCTCGATGTTCTCGGGCAGTGCCAGGCCGAACTCGGCAATGACGCCGCGCGGGTCGATGACGGCGCGGGAGCGGTAGGCGGCGGACTTATACCAGGCAGGCGGCAGGCCAAGCACGGGCCAGGGGTAGCAGGAGCACAGCGTGCATACGATCAGGTTGTGCATGGCGGCGGTGTTTTCCACCACGACCATGTGCTCGCCCTGGCGGCCGGAATAGCCGAGTTCGGCGATTGCAGACGTGGCGTCCGAAAGCAGGCGCGCCTTGTAGGTGGGGTCGCTCCAGGCGCGGGCGACAACGCGGGCGCCGTTGCGCGGCCCGACGCGGCGTTCAAAGTAGTCGATGACTTCATCCATCGCGGCAGGGTCAACCAGGCCCTTTTCCACCAGCAGCGATTCAAGCGCCTTCACGCGCAGGGCGAGGTCGCTGGGCACGTCGCTGTGTTCGTGGTCGTGGTCATGGGCGTGGGTGTGAGGATCGTGCGGAGCCATACCAGCCTCTCGGCGCAGTTCTGAAGTAACAGAGCACGGCGCAGGGCCAGATCGCAATGCGTGTCAACCGATCCAGCCAACGACGTGCGGCCGACCATGTCCTGAGGGCGGCTCCCCACCGACGCAATGCGACGCGCGTCACATTCCCCCAAACCGAAAACACAGGGGTATCACCCGTAACCCGGAAAAACGCCCGTGAACCTCCGCGATTGCCATGTGCCGGGGCGCTCTTGACCGGCCAAACCGCCGTCTTGGGCACCGCATTTCAGCCCATCCGGGTGGGGCAACGTGCAGGTGACCAGCTATGGGTCCATGTGGCCGGACTCGACACCCCGCCGCGATCCGGCACACCACGTCAGGTCTCGGCACCAACACCTGGCGGACCGGTGCGGCCGGCGAGGCGACTACAACCACGAGCCGCCTGCCTCGCCTTCGCCAGCGAAAGCTCCAAGGAGGCCCGCCGCGCTTTCATCGGAAGGCCAACTCGAATTCAACAGCTGCTATACGCGCAATACGGTTGGTGCTGTCACGGCATAGCGCGCCAGGATGTCGGGATCTGGGTCGGCCCCCAACCCCGGCCCCTGCGGCACCGCCACGCGCCCGCCGGCGGCCTGGATGGCGTCGTGGTATGGGCTGGCCTCCAAGGTCATGAACAACCGCTCAAACGGCGTGCCGGGCGCCAGCCGCGTGTGCAGGTGAAGTGAGGCCAGGAACCCCGGCCCGAAATACGCGCAGTGCGGAATCAGCCGCACGCCCCGCGCCTCCGCCAGCCCCGCAATTGCCATCATGGAAGTGATCCCGCCGATCTTCACCACCGAGGGCTGCGCCACGTCCAACGCCGCCACATCAAACGCCGACCGGAAATCCATCACCCCCTGGGCATTCTCCCCGGCAGCAATCGGAATGCCTCCCTCCCGCCGCACCCGGGCCAGCCCAGCAAAATCCTCCGGCGGCCACACCGGCTCCTCCAGCCATGCTAGGTCAAGCGGCCGCAGCCGCCGCGCCATCGCAATCGCCTCGTCCACCGTCCACGGGCAGTTGGTGTCCAGCATGATCGCCGCCCCCGGCCCTGCCGCCGCTCGCGCCGCTGCCACCGGCTCATAGGCGATCTCATGCAGCTTCAGATGCCGGTAGCCCTGCTCCACCGCACGTGACACCGCAGCCCCGATTGCCCGGCCCTCGCCATAGCGCAACAGGCTGGCATAGGCCTCGTGTGAGGCAACCGGCGCCCCGCCCAGCATCCGCCACAGCGGCAGCCCGGCTTGCTTGCCGGCGATGTCCCACAACGCCACGTCCATTGCCGACAATGCGAAGACACCAGGCCCGTTGCGCCCATACACATGGAGCGCCATCGCCATGCGCCGATGCAGTCCCGCGATGTCGCGTGCGTCCTGCCCCAGCAGCATCGGCCCCAGCTGCTGATCCAGCACCGCCCGCGTCGCGGCACAGGTGGCATGCCCGAACCCTTCGCCCCAGCCCTCGATCCCCTCGTCGGTGACGATGCGCAGGAACAGAGTGTTCATCTTCGACCATCCTGTCCCGATGAACCCCACCGCCGCCGCCCCGATGGACGCCGGCACCGCAATATGGTGCGTCTCGACCGCGATAATCTTCATGCAAACAGCACTCCCCGACGCGCCTCGAAATCAGTCAAAACTGAAACTCAAGGGTATCACCCGCATCCCCGAAAATCGCCCCTCAAATTCCGCCATCTGCGCGTCGGGAAGCTCATTTGAGCCGTCAATCCGCCATCTTCATCGCCGCAATTCAGCCCATCCGGGCCAGGCAACACGACCAGGTGGCGTCCTCCGAGGCCATGGTGCAGGTCTCGGCCGGCACGATGCCACATTCCATTGTTCGTCGGCCGCCGGCAACCTTCGATGTCTACATGCAGGAACCAGTGGCGGCCGCCGCATGGTCAGCCGACTAGGCGTTTGCATATCCGCAAACCATTCACCCATGACGACCAGTCTAATGACCGTGTCTGTCGAACGTTTCGCCTATACACCCTATACAACGTATATGATTGATCTGGCCTGCCGGGCTATGCAACTTGCCATGCCGGTGCTCTCGCACCATGCGGCACACTCACGACACCCGGCAGGTCGATCACGACTGGCACTGACACACGCGGGTCCCGCTTATACTACTCAAACACCACTGTATCCACGTTGCGACGGGTCTTTGGCTGACTCACCCGTGCTCCAGGCACACCTTGCCGATGTAAATCCGGCTCTTTGCCTCCTTGCCCGCCCATTGGGGCGGCGCACCTCATCGGCACACCTTATTTACTTGTTCCGCGATTGACCGGCTTGGATGTCAACGAGCCTACTTTCGGCCTTGCGGGCATCTCTTGAGCCTTGCTCAGCGGCGGCGCACGCTTGGGAGGTAAAGCATCATGTTATCCAGCGCGTCGGGGCCGTGGGCCTTCTTGATCTGGTAGCCGGCCCACCGTTTCGCGCTGCGCACCGGGTCCAGGTCAAGCTGTCCGCAACGCGGGTGACAACTCGACCACAACTCCTGCGCGGCGCCGCTGCGCAGGAATTCCACGTAGCGCGGCGGCGCATAAATCGACGCATGGATGTGCGGATTGCTGTCACGGTGTTCGAACATGCCAATGGCAGTGGGTCGGTCTGTCCCCGGGATGCGATGCCATCGGCGACCGTCGACGATGGACTGCATGCGGTTCATGAAAAGTTCGAAGAGCGACTGCAGGGTATAGAAGTCGAGGGCGCGCTTGAGATTGAAACTGACAGCCAAGTCTGGCTGGCGATCAGCAATCATGCTGTGGAGCGCGGCGCGGTGTGCGC
>JANXSA010000125.1 GCA_025352915.1 Rhodospirillales bacterium
CCCGGCATTCACCCCGCTCGGATCATGGTCTCCGAAGTGGTAGATGTAGGTCGGCACGTCGAGCGAGGTGATGTACTGGGCGGCACCATGCAGGAACGACAGGCTGCTATAGCCGCGGGTGACCATCAACGGGACATCATAAGCGTCTGTGATCGGCCACACCACGCCTGCGAGCGCGTCCTTCTCGAGCCAGACCTCGACGTAGGCCTCGGCGTCGTGCCACAAATTCTTGCGATATAGCCGCGCGGTGTCGTTCAGCGCTTGCTCGATGCTGGTGAACGTCCTCGGCTTTCGCTGCCACCTGGTGCTGTCGGTGATCCACGAGTAGGGGAGGAAACCTGCACGCCGCATCTCGGCCAGCGCGTGCTGCACCTTGCGATAGCCAGCCTCGGTCTTCTCCACCTGGCCGAGAATCGTGGCCTGGTAAAAATCTGCCGGACCGTCATGGGCTGCTGACGCTGAACGCTCTCGTACAGAGACGCCCAGCGCGTACCCACCTCGGACTTGGTGGCGCGCTGGCGTTTTATGGGACTAGTTCCATAAACTGCCGGGGCGGTGAGAGCGTCAATCACGCGCCCGCCCGGCGCAGCTGCGCCTGTTCGTAGGCCTCAATGTCCGTGAGGCGGTACAGCACCTTGCCGCCGACCTTCAGGAAAGGTGGGCCCTGCTTGCGCAATCGCCACCCCTCCAGCGTCCGCGGCGAAATCCGCCACCTGTGGGCCAGTGCCGGTTGATCCAGTTGCTGCAGGCCCGTCGACATTGCTGGTGGAGCGGTGCCGATCAGCGCGTTGCTCCGCGACGTGCCGCCACCAGGGGCGGTCGACGGAAGAACTGCGCCACGCTGTGGCAATGGCTGCCCCAGCATCGTGAATGGGTGCGAGGCGTGGGGGCGAGCCGGCAATCTTGGCATCGGGTACCTCTATTGCGGGCTGCTGCCCGCGGCTGAGAGGTGTCCGACAATCCACACATTCCGCATCGAGGCGATAGCGCACAGGCGCAAAATAGCGCACGGCGATCCGTGCGCTATTTCGGGCGGTTGCTGCCCCTGCTCAGATTGGGATTCTTCAGCCTGTCCGGGAGACGCGAATGCGCCTTCTCAGTCTCTCGCGCGTTCGCAACGTTCTCCCGGAGTGCGGCGTCGCGGATTCTTTGCGCGTGGCTGGCTTGCCTTTCTCCCAGGCGCGCAACGCGTAGCCCACCACGAACCAGAAAACCTGTTCCTCCGAGTCCCGCGCCGGCAGGTCCTCCGACCGTTGCGGCCAATCGTCTGGGCGCTCAAGTGGCTCGTCGGGAAGGTCTTCGTCTTTCAGCCAACGTGCCAAGTCCGACTGCGCAATGACCGGCGTGGCCCAATGCACCGCGGCGCGCGGTGTCGCTATGCCAACGAGTATGGAGCGACCTGCCAGCGCTTCGGCGAAAGCCTCGCGCGTCGCTTCCGCAGGTGCTCGTACGGGTTGTCCCCAGTAGTCATTCCCGCCGACCTCACGCGAAGGATCCTCGGGGCGAGCGAAGTTCCGACGCCAGGACGCGGGAGCGATCGTGATGAGCTGCCCGTCAGATGTCCGAACAGCCGCTGCCCGCAGTTCACCACACTCAAGCGCGTCCCGGAGATGGTTGCCCATATCCGCCCTTGGGGCCTCGGTGGACGAAGCGGAATCTGACTGTCCAGACGCCGTTGAGGGCCTGCAATCTACTACCCGTTGGCCGGCATCAACTGCCTGGGCAATGCTCCAATATCCCTTCGGCGGTCTAATCACCGGGACCTCCTGCCACAGCCTGCTACCATACTACCGTCGGCGGTCGAGTCGTCGCCCTCCATGGTCGTTTAGCAGACGAACTCCTGGCTCTGGCGGCGCCGAGTCGCGCGCGGTGATGCAGGGAGACGAGGACACTCATATCTCGTAGCACTACGCTGGATTTCGTGGCCATACGGCAACCCATTGGTTTAAATTGTATATCGCTCCGGGCGCGTGGATTTTCGTCAAACCATGCGCAACAGCCCCAACTCGTCACACCTCCCACCCCACCTCCGCGAGGTCTGCGCCATCCTGACCGCCGGCCTGCTGCGGCTGCGCAGCCGCACAGCCGAAGAATGTACTAATGACACCGCAGAGACCGGGGACCACGGAGAGTTTCGCCTACACTTTCCGCCCCACCAGCGCGGTCATGCAACCCGGACCAACCGGAGAGACGCATGACCAGACTGGCCAAACCCACAGGCGCCGCGGTCACCGCCACGCCCACCACGTTCCCTGCCATCCCGCCCGCCGACGTGCTGGGGCGCCTGGCGGCCCTGAAAACCGCACCGGCAGCGGACCTGCAGGCGCAGTGGCGTGAACTGTTCGGCAAGGAGGCGCCGCCGCACAACCGTGCCTTCCTGCAAAGCCGGCTCGCCTACCGCATCCAGGAACTGGCCTACGGCGGGCTGAAGCCCGAGACGCTGCGGCGCCTCGAGGTGCTGGGCGAGCAACTGGACGGCGGCAACATCACGCTGCGGCGCATCCGCGGCGACGACAAGCCGATCACCGGCACGAAGTTGATGCGGAACTACCAGGGTGTCGAGCACACCGTCACGGTGTTGGCGGACGGGTATTCCTGGGAGAGTCGTCCATATCGATCGCTGTCCGCGATCGCCCGCGCCATCACCGGCACCAGGTGGAATGGCTGGACATTCTTTGGCATTGCGAACCGGCGGGGGGCAGCATGAGCCGCCGCCCGCAATCCACCGCGCCTGCCGCGCCGACCCCGGTCCGCAAGGTCCGGTGCGCCGTCTACACCCGGAAATCCACCGACGAAGGGCTGGAGAAGGAATTCAACAGCCTCGACGCCCAGCGGGATTCCTGCGAGGCCTACATCGCCAGCCAGCGCCCGAAAGGCTGGGTGCTGGTGCCCGACTACTACGACGATGGCGGTATCTCTGGCGGCACCCTGGAACGCCCGGCGCTGCAACGGCTGATCCGCGACATCGAAGCCGATCGTGTCGATGTGATCGTCTGTTATAAGATCGACCGCCTCAGCCGGTCGCTGATGCACTTCGCCAAGCTGGTCGAGACCTTCGACGCCCACAACGTGACTTTCGTGTCGGTGACGCAG